>CAIKAA010000298.1 GCA_903825275.1 uncultured Fibrobacterota bacterium
CCGGTGGCCTCGAGTTGGCGCGGCGGAGCCAAAAGCCTCGATTCCTTCCTAAAAGAATACGGGATACCCGGGATCAGTGGAATCGACACCCGGATGCTGGTTCGGATCTTGCGGACCAAGGGGGCCCAACGCGGGGTGATTTTGGATGGGTTGGTTTCCGAAAACCAGGCCATTGAAAAAGCCAAAGCCGTGCCATCTATCGTGGGGATCGATATGGTCGACCGGGTGACCTCAAGGCAGGCCTACGATTGGAGCGAGCCCGCCTTCCGATTCGCAGGAGAACAAAAGTTCTCGATGGAAAGCGACCGTCCTTTGGTGGTCGCCTATGATTTTGGAATCAAACACAATATTCTTCGACTTTTGGTGACCCACGGGTTCCGAGTTCGGGTCGTTCCCGCCAACACACCGGCTTCGGAAGTGGACAAACTTGCTCCAGCCGGAATTTTCTTATCGAATGGCCCTGGGGACCCCGATGCGGTTCCGTATGCGATCGCCGCAGCTCGAGAACTATCCGCAAAATACCCCATTTTCGGCATTTGCCTGGGGCATCAAATCCTTGGCCTTGCCTTAGGGGCCAAAACCTACAAGCTCAAATTTGGACATCGCGGGGCGAACCATCCGGTCCAAGAAATGCCCAGCATGCGGGTCGAAGTGAGCTCCCAAAACCATGGGTTTGCCGTTGATTCCAAGTCGCTTCCACCTGATTTAGAGGTTTCCCACATCAATTTGAACGACAACACGGTTTCGGGAATGCGACACAAGTCCTTGCCCTTATTTTCCGTGCAATACCACCCCGAAGCTTCGCCCGGGCCCCATGATTCAGATTATTTATTCCTTCAATTCGTCGAAGCGGTGCGTTCTCGCGCTGCCGTTGTGGTGAGACCATGAACGTCCGTCCTGAAGGTCGTTTTCGGGACCAAGGTCCTCGCGACAATCGCCAACCTCACCTTGACAACAGGAATGAGTCGGATCGCCGTGCGGCCCCGCGTCCGGCTCGGGCCTTCGCCCCCAGGCCGGAGCCGGAAAATCCCGCTGAGGTCGTCTGCGGCCAGCATGCGGTCGAGGCTCTCTTGCAAACCCAGCCAAGCCGCATCCAGCGGTTGTTGCTGGAGCGCGGTGCTGGCGAGCCTAAACTGTACACCCTGCAAAAAATGGCCGAAGAGGCTGGCATTCCCTGTCAGCAGTTGATGCCCCGGGAGTTGGGGATTCGCTCCGGTGGGCGCCGTCACCAGGGGGTTGTGGCGGTTTGCAATGTTCGGGAATTCGTGGAATGGGAAGAATTGCGCGAAACGCTTTTGGACAAAGTGAGCGCTGGGGAAAAGCCGATTGTGGTCGTTGGGGCGGCGATTGAAGATCCTCGAAACCTTGGCGCGATTGCGCGTTCTGCGGTGGGGATGGGGGTTTGCGCCTTGATTTTGCCGCGAAAGGGTGGATGTGGCTTGACTCCGATTGTCGAGGAAACCTCCGCCGGCGCATTGGCACATTTACCGGTGTCTCGCCCAGGAGATTTGGAATCCGTCCTGCAAGACTTGGCCGAATCAGGGTTTATGGTGGTCGGATTGGATGCTCGGGGAGAAGATATCCGGACGATTGAATTTACGGGGCCGATCGTTTTGGTGGCTGGTGGAGAGGATCGCGGAATTCCTCCTCATTTGAGAAGGCCTTGCCAACGATTGATTCGTTTGCCCATGGATTCTCGACTGCAAAGTTACAACGCATCGGTTGCTGCGGCTTTGGCACTTTACGAAATCAGTCGCAATCGCCAATAGGCTTTCGGTTCAGAAAAATGTGATCCATTGGTTTTTTTTTGGTTATTCCATTGACATCACAATGAGCTTGTCGTATTGTTTCTTCATCGGTTGCCAAAACG
>CAIKAA010000299.1 GCA_903825275.1 uncultured Fibrobacterota bacterium
ATTGAGCCGAATTTTGCACCATTCTCCAAAGACTTGAGAAGAATATTTTCAAAAGGATTGGATCCACGCCAATTTCAGAGCTGAAACCAAAAGACGTGCTTGATTCCCTACGTCAAGTTGAGGAAAGAGGAGCTGTAGAAAGCGCGCATCGTATCAAGGGCATTTGCAGCCAAATATTCCGCTTCGCCATCTTTTCTGGAATCATCGAAAGCGATCCAACAAGAGACTTGAGGGGCGCTCTCGCAAAACCTCCCACTCGCCACCTTGCAGCCATTACCAACCCGACGGAGGTGCCTGGCCTACTCCAATCGATCCACTCCTACCACGGGACAACCGAAGTCAAAACCGCCATGCTGCTGGGAATCTTGACCTTCGTTCGACCTGGCAACTTGAGACAGGCTGAGTGGTCTGAATTTCACAACCTCGATAAACCGGAAATGGCGGAGTGGCGTATCCCTTGCGAAAAAATGAAGGTCAGTACTGGTAGGGACTTTATCGTCCCACTGGCTCCACAAGCAGTAGCGCTTATCAACAAAATCCGCCCCGAAACAGGGTTTAGCCAGTATTTATTCCCTTCACCCCGGAGCGACAAGCGTCCGATGTCCGCTAACGGTGTCTTGTCTGCCCTTCGGCGAATGGGCTACACCTCAGATGAAATGACCGGGCACGGCGTCCGCGCAATGGCCCGAACAATCTGTGCTGAGGTTCTTGATTTCCAACCAGAGGTGATTGAAGAACAGCTCGCTCACCAAAAACCAGGGGCGCTCCGCGATGCGAACGATCGCACTCAGTACCTCAAGCAACGTCGTAAACTCATGAACGACTGGGCAGCCTATCTCGACCAACTTGCCCCTGGGGTTTTCTCTTCTCGGACAAGTGTTGCCTCTGCGGGGAAGGAAGAAATTCCAACGAAAGTAGCCACTTAGCGCAGCAAAAAGCACCTCGATGAGCTCGCGAGACCTCTTTCAGCATCTCGTTCGGCTCGCAATTGACCAGAGCACACATTTGGGCAGGCTCGGCCGAGGTGTTCGTGGCTGACCAGACTCCTGCGACGAGCTGTCAGCGGACACGGGTTAAACTGAGCCGACCCACCATCTTGGTGCGCCAGAATTCAGTAGGCGAGCTCTGGAACGATCTCGTTGTCGATCCATCCTGACGAGGTTTTTTCATGTTTACACCACCGATGGGCAATAAAATCCATGGTCAAGGCGCGGCGAACGCGCTGAGCAGAATTTAGCAACGGGACTTTGTATTCCCCCTGGACTACACCTCAACCCGAATATCCCGCTAAAAGACTGTCACCACCCAGTTGAATCAAGAGCCGGTTCTACTTCATCCACCCCAGCCACATCGCTGCAAACAATCCGGATCCCATCGCTAGGCGGTACCAGGCAAATGGTAGGAAGCTCTTGGACTGCACGTATTTCAACAGCCACTTCACCGCCAGAAATGCGGACACGGTTGCAACCGCGAAGGCGACCAACACACCGGGCTCAATAAGCTCGGTGCCATGGCCGGCCTTGATTGCCTCGTGAATTTGCAATGCTCCGGCCGCGAACATGGTGGGGATACCGACAAGGAAGGCGAAACGCACTGCGGAAGGCCGAGACAACCCCAATAACAAGGCTGCCATCACGGTAGCCCCGGATCGAGATGTTCCTGGGAATGCCGCTGCCAACAGTTGCCCCCCTGCCACTGCCAGAACAACGCCCCATGAAATCACTTCCGTGGGATACCCCAAAGTCAAAGCTGTCCGGCGCTTGCGTTCAACTCCCCAGATCACGAATCCGCCTAACAAGGTGGCCATGGCGATCAGAAAAACCGTCTCGGGAAGTTTCATCCCCAGCTTCTTCAAGATCAGGCCCCCGATGCCCGTGAGCACAAAGCAGGCCCCGATTTTGATCACCTCCTCGCGTTTGGATGCGTTGCTGGCAAAGCCCAGGAGTAGACCCACAATGTGATTCCAAAACACCAGCGTTGCCGCGAAGATCGGCCCAACCTGGATGAGCACGTTATAGGCATCTGATTTCTGGCTGCCCAGCAAATGCTCCGCCACTAGCAAGTGGCCCGTCGAAGAGATGGGAAGAAATTCGGTAATGCCCTCGACTAGGCCAAGGATGATGTTGTCCAGCATGCGAGGAATATAACCCAACGGAATTTCGATACTGCAGCGACTTGGTCAGCAGAACGACGTGACAAGGCGGATCTGGATCCTCGCGCAAACCTCAGGCTATAAATGCTCCCACGGGAAATATGGAATGGAATCAGGCGTATGGTTCCCTTCGCGATCCCCCTTGTGGGTTGTGTAGGCACCCGGTGCCAGCCGCACATTCTCGAATTTGCAGCCATCGAAGGTTGCTTTGTACCCGTAAATCAGCATTTTCTTGATCAGAATATTCCGAAAGGTACAGTTCTTTAGGTGCGGGCTCCACATATAGAGGTTGTCGATTTCCATGTTTTCGAAGAGGCAGTCTTCAAGTCGAACTCCTCCGTTAAACCAAAAAGAAAATCCGGTATAATTTCGAAAAGTGACAGGCGAAATAGATGTTTTTGTCGTATCCGACTTTGAAGGAAAAAAATCAAGTCCTCCTTGATTTACGCCACCCGCATCAAGATCCACATTCTCAGCATTTGTTAAGGAGACGGAGGCGTTGCGAATTTTGAGATTACGAGCTTGGTCGATCGAAAACCCGTAATCCCTATTTCCAACCAGTTCGCAATCTTCTGCAGTCCCGATCGCCGCACCGTTTGGTTGGTAGAACCTAGAACGTATAGCGGAGGCCATTCCTGTGTATTCATTATCGCGAAATTGACAATCGACAACCTTCTGCAAACCAAAATGTTTGTTTCCTGTGAAAAGGCATTTTTCGTAGGTGTCGCCATCCATGAAAGGGATGTGGTGGAAATCATTCTTGTCGAAATGACAGTTCTTGAAATAGGACTTGCGCCAAATGGTTGCATTAGAATCCATGGAATTGTTCGCGATGAGTGTGCTGTCAAAACGGTTCTCCTGCCAAATCCCACACCACCCTAAATCTTCCCAGCTGTGTCTCCATATCGCAGGA
>CAIKAA010000300.1 GCA_903825275.1 uncultured Fibrobacterota bacterium
CTTGGATCAAGAGGGATCTCCGAGAGTTTGAGAGAGGAGGTCGGCCCAGGACCGGTCGTTCCAGGCCGAGGGAACCTTGTGTTGTCCCCCAAGCTGTCCGCGTCTTCGCAGCGCCTTTTGGAAGGTGCCGGGAGGCAAAATGTTCAAGGTGGGAGCCAGGAGCTGGACATCTCCAGTTCGATGGGCTTGGTAATCCAAAACGGTGCGTTGCAGCACGTCATCAAGGACACCGCGGAATCGTTCGACATCTTTGGGGGGACGACCAAATTCCACCCACCACTCATGGCGCCCTCGGGGGTCGATGGAGGTCGGAAGCACGGGCGCAACGTGCCATTCCACCACGGTCGAATCGGTGGCCAAGCAAGCTTGGGCCAAGGCTTCGGAAAGCTGACTCCCTTCCACATGTTCCCCGAACACGGAAAGCCGCAATTTGATGCGCCCCGCGAAACGAATTCTTCCTGGACCTGTGCCTTCCACCAAATCGCCGATCTGATGGCGGACCAACCCACCGGGAGTGGTCAAGAGGACGCGGTACAACGCACCCACTTCCAACGCCTCGGCTCCCACCGCGAGGTCGGGACGATCGACCAAGTCCTCGCGCAGAAATTCGAAATACAGGTCGTGGGAGGTGAGCAGTTCGAGGTCCGGGGCGCGACCTTCCTCCAGTCTCCAGGGGCGCGATCCCACCGCGATAAACGCTTCGCTGGTGGGGTAGACTTCCATCATCCAGGTTTGGGGGGATAAATGTTCGGCAAGCATGGGCAAATACGGGTCGATTGAAACGCCGCCGTGAATGAATGCTTCAAGAGACGGCCAAGCCTCTCGGATGGCAGGACAATTTCTGGTTTGGCAAACTTCTTGGAACAAGACTTGGGTCCAACTGGGAATGCCAGAAACCAAACGCACGTCTTCGCGGCAAAGCTTGGAACTGATCCCTTGCACCTTTTTGGTCCAATCCGATTCCAACGCCAATTTCCGTCCTGGCTCGTAGAGGGACGACAAAATCCAAGGAATTCGGGAGACCGTGATTCCCGAAAGGTCTCCCACCGGAATGCCCCATTCGTTCGACACCAGGTTGGTGGAACCGCCAAGCATCAGGAGGCGACCGCCGAACAGAGAAGAACCTGTGGCGCGAGTTAGTCGGGATAAGGCTGTGGTGGCGCCCCTTGCGTGTTGGGCGAGAAGGCGTTTGCTTTGAGGAATGTAACGCTCACCAGAACCTTGAGCGGAGGTCGTGCCACTGGTCTGGGCCAAGGCCAAAGCTTTGCCGGGAAACAGAACGTTGGATTCGCCCTTGGCGGTCCGATCAATGAAGGCCGCGACGTCGTTGTAGTGTTCGACGGGAAGCTCGCGGAAGGCTTGGGTTCGCAAGGACTCGGGAAGTTTGGCTAGTCGATCCAGGCCGAGGGCTTGCCCGCGTGCGGTGGGTGCAAGGTACCGCAATAGATTCGACAAGATCTTCGATTGAGAATGACGGAGGGCCGAATCTCCGACCGGAATTCGATCTCGTCCCTTCAACAATACGGAAACGGCGCGCTGAAGCAAGGCCCCAGAGATCGAGGTTTTCTGAAAGGTGGACGAATGAAGTGCAGCCATAACCGCAAAGATGGTGTCGAAGGAATGAAGGATCGATTTCATGGGGATTGCGTTTCGGTTTCCGATCGCGGACTGCTTGAATTGTTTGGGTGAGGAAGGGTCGAACCGGTCCGGAGAGCCATTTCAGAAGAAGAGTTGGGTTACGAAAAAAAAATGTTTCGGAATGGTTGCTACGGTTGCAATCCTGTTTCACGATCGTGGATCGTCTCGATTGTCGGTGATGTTTGCACAAAATGGCCCAACGCGATCCAGACCCTAGATGATCAAGGCCCTGATCAGACACCTCTTGCAGGTGACGGGCCGTTCTCATCTTCTTTCGTTCGCCCAAGGCCTTTTGCATCTAGGCCGACCTTCGTCGGTGGCGTTTCCTCCGGAATTGGTCGAGCAAGGTGCCGCCATCGCTCTTTCGGGATTGGCCAACACGATGGCGATCCAAAGCAATCCCGATTGGGTGTGGCCTGTTTGGGTCGTCCGCCAGACAGATCCTGACGATGTGGCTTTTGTGCCGACTGGGTTGAACTTGATCACCACCAATCTCACTGGTCGAAATTGGACTTCTGTAGGGCTTCCCGGGTCGTCGCACGAGGCGATGGTCGATCCGGTGGGAATGGTCACCCCGGGAGCTTGGAGCTGGTCGGTGCTTCCGTGTTTGCGGGTTGGAAACAAAATGTTGGCTGTGCCCAAACTGCATCTGGTGGTCGACCAATGCCTATTGCCAGGAGTCGTTCCCGGGGTGCGCACAACCCTGTCCTTGGGGTCTTTGTTGTGGAGATGGGATGTGTGTGCGATCGAGGTCGAAGGTCGTGAGGGAATCCTGATCCGGATCGTGCTGGAAAATAGTGGGACAGAAACTGTCTCAGTAAATCCCGGCATTTGCCTGCGTCCGGCCAATCCGCTTTCGCTAGGGCCGATCCGGTCGATCCGGATGGATTCGCGACGGATCCGTGTGGATGGAAACGATGCGGTCATTTTTCCTGTCCCTCCTGTCCGGATGGTGGTGTCCGATCGACGCAACGGGGATCCGCTGCTGGACCTGGCAGCTGGTCTTTCACTGAGGAACATGAGGTCGCGGTCTGGCATGGCGACAGGTCTGGCCGAATGGCAGACTCCTTTGGAGCCAGGGGCGAAGTGGGAGACCAGCTTGGTCCTACCCATGGGAAAATGGAGCGGATTTCGTCCAATTGGTCCTCGAGCCATCGACCACGCCTGCGAGCGGATGGAAGTCCTCCACCGCAAAGAATCCTTGCGGGGCACAACGCTTTCCATTCCCGACGAGAAGTTGCAAGCAGGGTGGAACGCAGTCCGGTCCAGATTGCACGTGTTCGATGACCAAGATCGTTTTACGCCAGGAACCTTTCTCTACCATGAGCATTGGTTTCGTGACGCGGCATTTTTGACCCTCGGATTCGAAAATATCGGCCGGAGCGACCTCGTCGATCCCAAGATGGATTTGATGCGTGTGCGCCAGAAACGCAATGGCTTGTTCCGGAGCCAAACCGGGGAGTGGGATTCCAACGGCCAAGCGATCTGGACCTTGGGTTTGCACATCCGACGCGGTGGTCGAGTCGAATGGATCGAGAAATTATTGCCAAATGTCTTGCGCGGCGTGGAATGGATCCGTCGCGAACGCGCCAAGTCGGGATCCGAGCCATCTCCCCACCGCGGCCTGCTTCCCGCTGGATTTTCTGCTGAACATTTCGGACCCAACGACCATTACTTCTGGGACAATTTCTGGTCGATCGCGGGGCTGGAGGAAGCCGCCTGGATGGCGAGGTTGGTCGGAGCGCACCAAGAAGCAGATCGGGTCGAAGAGGAGCTGGGCGATTATCGCGCGGATTTGGAGTCGGTCATCTCGTGGACTCTTGACCGAGGCAACGGAGCCCTGGCGAGTTCCCCCTATCGCCGTGTCGATGCTGCCTCGATCGGAAATCTGGTGGCCCTTTCCCCCTTGGGAGTGGTTTCGGCGACCGCCCCTTGGATCGCACCCACGCTCGCACACCTGACCCAACATTGCCTTCGCGACGGACTGTTCTTCCAGCCCATCGTCCACACCGGATTGAATCCCTACTTGTCGGTCCAAATCGCGCGTGCCCGATTGGCCACCGGAGACACCCAAGGTTGTCTGGAAATCCTCCAAGCTCTCGCCCGCGTCGCCAGTCCCACTTGGTGTTGGCCCGAAGCGATCCATCCCCGCACCGGAGGAGGGTGCATGGGTGATGGGGACCACGGCTGGGCGGCGGCGGAATTTGTTTCCCTCTTGCGCGAGATCTTGGTGACCGAAGTGCCCGGAGGTCTTTTGTTGTTGTCGGGAGCCCCCCGCGAGTGGCTCCAATCGCCCCGTGGGATTCGCCTGCAGGGTGCCACCACTCGATATGGGACTCTCGATTTTACGGCTCGAGTCGATGCGGGTCGAATCACCCTCGACTGGAAGATCGAACGCAAACCCCATCAGGAATTGGGAACCATTACGGTTTCAATTCCGTGTGTAGACGGAAACCGTCAAACCTTTCCTTTTTCCAGCCAGTCCGGGTGCGTGCGCCTGGATCATGGCGTGACGCAACTTACGGAGATCCCATGAACAACGCATCGTCTTTCCGCCGCCGCATCGGCGAAGAACTTGAAAATTCAATTTTGCGCAGCCAGAGCTTGATTTCTGAAGCCGACCGCTTGCGCATCGACTTGCATTGCCACGACCACCATTCCGACAAACCCGACGAGCGTTTGGGGCGCATGCTTGGTCTTCCAGAAACCTGGGTCACGACGGAAGAATTGTTGGCCCCCCTGCGCAGCAATGGGACAGATCTTGTCACGGTCACCAACCACAACAATGCCCGCACTTGCTGGGACCTGCTGGAGCGCGGCCAGGACGTCCTCCCGGGTGCCGAGTTCAGTTGCACCCTTCCCGATTTCGAGGTGGGAATCCACGTCCTCACTTATGGATTCACGCCAAGCGAGGAAGAGCGTCTTAAGGTGCTCCGCAAAGACGTTTATCGGTTCGTGGATTATTGCAATGAACACGACTTGGTGACGGTCTTGGCCCATCCGTTGCAGTTTCATAGTCCCAAGCAGCTGCCGGCGATGGAAGTCATGGACCGCTTGGGGCTCTTGTTCGAACGCTTCGAGGTGGTCAATGGCCAGCGCGACGCTTGGCAAAACGCTCTCACGGCCGCGTGGGTCGAAGGAATGAACGAGGAAGAAATCCATGCCATGGCCCGCCGCGCCCGGCAACCCGTCGACCTCTTCGCTCGCCGCCCTTATGCCAAACGAATGACCGGCGGTTCCGACGACCACATGGCCATGTATGCCGGATCCACCGGGACGTTGTTGCACGTTCGAGATTTGGCCCGTCGTCGCAAGGCGGGAGCCAAGCTTTCCGATCTCGCTCTAGAAGTCTTGCGAAACGGAGACATGGCTCCTTACGGTGGCGCCAACGAAGAGGAAAAACTGGCTTCGGCTTTGTTGGACTATTTCTGTCAAATTGTGATCAACCTGAAAGACCCCGGGCTTTTGCGGATCCTCCTTCACAAGGGGGATCCTTCCGAAAAAATGCTGGCCCTGGGGGTCGTCAATGGCGCTTTCGAGCTTCGCCGCCACAAGGTGACCATGCAATTCTTGCGGATGGTCCACGAGGCGTTTGGAGGCAAGTCTCCCTCGATGGTGGCGAAGTTCGCGATCAGCAAAGACTTCCGTCCTTTGCTGGACATCTTGGATCGCATCGCCAAGGCCCGCCGCAAGGGGGCCAACGAATTGTCCCGCGAAGTGGCCGTTGCCCTCCCCCAATTGTTCAGCCACCTGGGAGATGTCTTGGCAGAACGGGTGATGGGGAAATCAAAACAAATTGGGGACTTTTTGAAAGCCGAGCCAGTGGATGACAAATCTTGGCTGGAACGTTTTGAAATCCCTGCCCAACTGCGCGCGCTCACCACCGGAGAATCCCACCACAAGGAAAACTCCAAGGGGCCGAATTTGTCCAAGCTCGCCGACGGATTGCCCTATCCTCTGCTGGCCGCATCGGTGATCGCGGGATCCCAATACGCCGCCGCCCGCGTGCTGCATGAAAAACGCGCCTTTCTCGATGCCTTCGCCGATCGGTTGGGCAAACACCGCCATCCCCACAGGGCGCTTTGGCTCACCGATACCTTTGGTGACAAAAACGGGGTGTCTAGCGTCCTTGCCCAAATGTTGGAAGAAATTCGCAGACGGAATCTACCCATCGACCTTTTGGTTGTTTCAAACACCCTGCAAGAAGCTCCGCACCTCCATGTGCTCAAACCGGTGGCCAACTTCCAAACCGAGGCCTACCCTCAGCCCATCCGCATTCCCGACCTGCTGGCCGCCCAAAAATTGTTCCATCGCGGCGGCTACGACCGATTGATCTGTTCCACCGAAGGACCCATGGGCCTCTTGGGTCTTTATTTGAAAAATGCCTTCGAAGTCCCGGGCTGGTTTTTCCTCCACACCGATTGGTTGGACTTCGCCAAGCGTTCGCTCTCCTGGGATCGACCCGCCACCTCGCGGTTGCGCCGGGTGTTGCGAGCCTTCTACAAGGGTTTCGATGGGCTATTTGTGCTCAACTCCCAGATGCGCAATTGGCTGGTTTCCGACCAGATGGGCCTTGCCGCCGACCGCATTCACTCTACCGCCCATTGGGCAGATTCTGTCTTCTCTCGGCGACCCGACACCTTGAGGTCGGAAACTTTCCCCGGTGTTGGCGAAACGGACAAAGTTTTGCTTTTTGCTGGGCGCATTTCCGAAGAAAAGGGAGTGTTTGAACTTCCTACCATCCTGAACCGGGTTCGGGAGCAGATCCCCGAAGTCCGCTTGGTCGTGGCGGGTACCGGACCAGCGGCGACTCGGTTAAAGGAACTGGTTCCCGACGCACTGATGTTGGGCTGGTGCGATCGCGAAAAGTTGGCTCGGGCCTATTCCATGGCCGACATGCTCGTGCTTCCTTCTCGATTCGACACTTTCGGGTGCGTGGTCCTCGAGGCCATGCAATGCGGATTGCCGGTTGCGGCTTACGCCGTTCAGGGGCCCGCCGACCTTGTTGAACCGGGGATTTCGGGGGTTTTGGCAAACTCCGCTCCCGAGCTTGCGTCAAAAATTGTCGACGCCCTGTCGGCTCCCCTGCGGATGACCGCCTTGCGCCATGGAGCGATCCAGCGTGCCGAGCAGTACCAAGCGGATGAGATTTTGCGCCGGATGTTATTCGATCTGGGATTGGGAGACGAGCCCGTTCGGAAATTGGTCAAGGCGGGTTCCAAACAAGCTTCTTCGGATTTTCTCGGTGAATTGCTGGGATTGGTTGAGGGGGGAGAGAGTCCGGTTTCCAAGGGAAGTTGAGGTCAACATCCAAAAGAAGCGTGAGGGATCCCCCCTGATGGAGGGATTTGACCAAAGTCCGGTCCGAGGTTCCAGATCACAAAAACGTCAGTGCATCCGTTGGGTTTAGGAACAGGGAATGCATCACCCACATTGGTGCGAGGTCATCTTCGTTTCGCTGTCAAATTTGGTCGGTTTTTGCTCGAGTGGATTGCATGAATTGAAGGTGTAGAGGGTGGCAGAATTCGCATCCCCCTTTTTCGTCCAGGAACGGTTCGAATTGCCCTAGGAGGAGATCAAATGTCGCCTCAGTGATGGCCAACAATCCCTCACCGCTTTCGCGTCTTCGCCGATTTCGGTTACGGCAGTCTTCGAGGGAAGTCTCCATCACCACCCATTGAAAGGGAATCTTCTCGGCTTCTAGCAAGTCGGTCATTTCCTGTCGGGAGGAACGGGTCCAAAATCCAAAATCGAGGATCACGTTGCCGCCCGCTTTCGCGATGCCCAACCAAAGCGGCCGCGCCAATTCGAAAATGGCCTCCAAATTCGCATTGAAGGTATTGGCAGGTGGATCGAATCCAAATAGGCGGGCCATCCATTCGTCGGGGGTGAACCGAATCGCAGGGAGAGCTTGTTCCAATTCCCTAGCTTTGGTCGTCTTGCCCGACCCGATGAAGCCATGGAGTAAATAGACCATAAGGCCTGGACCTTGGGTTTATCTCATGGTCCGGAAAACGCCCACGACCTTGCCCAAAATGCGGAAATCGGGACTGCGCGAACTGATCCAGATCGGTTCCATGGTGGCATTGCGCGGTTGGAGCCGGATCCGGTGGCGTTCGGGGAAATAATCCTTTACGGTCGCTTCGTCGCCGACCAGTGCCACAATCGTTTCGCCGTTGTTGGCGGTGGATTGAGGATGGGCGAAGACAATGTCGCCATCCATGATCCCGATTTCCTGCATGGATTCGCCCTGCACTTTGAGGGCAAATGCATTGGTCACCGCCAACAAGCTGCGGGGGACCGTGAGGGTCTCTTCGGCATTCTCGATGGCCAAGATGGGCTGGCCAGCCGCCACCCGACCCAGCAACGGGACACGGAGGAATTCTTCTTCCGCAGAATTGCGGATCGAGTCTGGAGTCTGGGGCACCGAGGTGGCGTCCTCGTGAACCACGGAAAGTCCTCGGGAAAGGCGAGGCGAGCGTTTCAGCTGGCCCTTCTTTTCCAAGGCGTCCAAAATGACACGCACACCATTGGTGCTGCGGATGTCGAAACGGTCGCAAATCTCCCGCACCGTGGGGGGACAGTGCGTCTCCTTCATCTGATCCCGGATGAAATCGAGGACTTGGCGTTGGCGATGAGTCAGAGGGCGAAGGCTTTGTTCCACAGATTGAATATAGTGTCCATGTGGGCAGTTGACCAAATGTTTTCTGCTAAGGGGTGCAGGATTCGCAGGAGCAATTCATTGCCAAGATCGCATGGATGAAGTACTCTTCGTCCATGGTATGGCTACAGGCCATTGTCCTGTCTTCATCATTTGCGTGTTTCGCAGCCTTCATGGCGCTGGGCTCCTGGCGCATGATTCAGCTCTCACGCCGTGCTGACCAACTTTTCTCTTCACAGACCAGCGAACACGCGTGACTTCATCGCCGGAAAAATTGCTCCCGATTCTAGTCCGCAGCCCGGTCCATGTGGATGTGTTTGCCTTCTGTCTCCGCAATCCTGGAACCCATGTGCTGATCGAGCACCTGGCCCGGAGCATAGGACGCAGTTTGGCCGACGTGGAAGATGTCCTGGATGATCTAGGAAGTGAAGGTTGGGTTTCCCGTCGGAGTTCGCCTAAGGGCGAATCGGTGGAGTTTAAGGCTCCGTCCCGGGAAGAGGGAACATTGGATTCCGATCGCCTCGATGCATACCTCGCCCTTTTGCGCTCGGCGTCCCGTTCGGGGAAATGAGCGACCACTCCTTGCGTCAAAGCAAAGGCTAGATCGAACATGGAAATTGTCCTCTTAATCCTCCAGGCCGCCACACTCGGCGTGCTTGTCTACGTGATCCTCCAGATCAAAACCATTTTCCGCGAAGTCCGTACCCCCGTGGTGCGCCAGAAGGGCAGTCTCTCTGCCGAGTTCAAGGATCGTTTGCGCAACCTGCCCCGCCCCGAAGTCAATCGCGACAACCGCGACAATCGCTCCGACCGTGGTCCGCGTCCCGAAGGCGACCGTCCTCGCGGCGACCGTCCCGACCGCGGCCCACGTCCCGAAGGCGACCGTCCTCGTGGCGACCGCCCCGACCGCGGCCCTCGCCCGGAATTCAACCGCGAAAACCGCGGCCCACGTCCCGAAAGTTCCGCACCGGTTTCCGAATCCGCTCCGGCGGTTTCCGAGGCTCCAGCGGCAGCTCCCGCAGCAGCGGCTCCTTCTTTCCAGGGCGGTCGTCGTCCTCTGAATGCTTCCAGCGCACCGGTGTCCTCTGATTCTTCCGTCGACGCCACCCCCGAGGGCTTGGCGCCTTCCAGCTTGGCCCAGCCGGTCTCGTCGGACGCGCCCATCCGCCATGGTCGTCGCACCCTTCCCAAGGTGAAGCCTCGCTTCGACGACGAAGGCGACGATTCTTCGGAAGAGAAGAAGGAAGCTCCTTCGGCCTAACAGCCCCCCCGATCTGATTGGATCACAGACCTCAGGGAAAACCTCCCTGGGGTTTTTTTGTGGCCAAATTCTGGGCGCCCCCACCGGCCTGTTGGCCGGGGTCGCCGCCCTGCGGGCTTGCGCTATCGCGCGCGGCCACGGGTCTGGATTTAGGGGTCAGGCATGCCTGACCCCTACGCGGATTTGCCCGTGTCCCGCCTATGGCGGCCCTGCGGGTGGCTGGCGCGGGCGTTGCCAGGGTTGGATCACAGGAATGCAATCGGGTGGAATTTCCCACCCTGCCTTGGTTAGCGCAAAACCGACAGCGTTGTGGTTCCACGCTTGTCGGTGGCCTCTACCAGCATCAAGCCATGACCTTGGATCGGGATGAGGGCGCTGGTGCCAAGGGTGTTGACTCTGGATAAAATCCGACCGTTTGGTGATGTCACCCGCAAATCGAAGGTCTCAAAGGCTGAACTGATTCGAGAGACCACCAAGCCTTGCGAAACCGATCGGACCTGGTACGATGCGGGCAGCGAACCCGATCGCGAAACCACTCCCACCTTTTGCTCGATGGAGGCTAGGGAAAGCTTGGTTCCGCAAAACACCACCGAGTCGTGGAGGATCGGGTAGGCGTTCCTCCTCGAGTACACGTTGACTCGTGGCGAGTTGCATTGCAAATGGAAGGTGCGCGACAATTTTTGGCTGGCGACTTCTTGGGAATCGGGAAGGATCAGCCAGTCATTTTGAACGGTGGCGCTGTCCCTGGCCTCGTCAATGACGGGAGGATCGTACCAACTATGGTTGGTCGTCGAATCGTTGGTGAGCAGGAAACCGGTACCAAAGCTGGCCATCGTGTTGGTTCGAAAGCCAGAATCATATTGGTAGAACTTGCGCCCCGTCAGCCAAACCAAGGGTTCTGTCCACGGGGCGCCCCAGCCTTTCACAAGGGTGAGCGGGGAGGCCTGGTTCCAAGTTTTGTTTTTGGCAAACCAGGAAGAAACCAGTCCGAGTCCTTTGACGTGGAGAGAATCCGAGAGGGATGCCGCTGTCGCCAGGAGTGGCCGAGAAGTGTCCACCCGAATCCGCATCACCGGTAGGCCTGCGTAGGTTCTGCGCCTTAGGGAATCGAGGGCAGCTAGGGTGGTTAAGGAGGGGGAAGGAACGAGACTATCGATACAGGCCTTGGGCATCGAGGCCTGGGTGAAGGCCGCTCTTTGGTCCACGAGCTGGGGAATGAGGGTATCCATGCGGCCGTTTGGACCCCGGGCAATCACGCGTCCAGGAATCCAATAGACCTGAAAATTCGGGTATTGCGGGTATTCTGGTTGGAAGCCAGCGAAATCGAGGCTGGTCATGGAGTCCGCGAAACAGGTGGGAGGTGCGCCAGCTTCATTTTTGCATAGGGGTGAGGAATGCCACCAAAGTTGGACATCCACCTTTGCTGTACCATCGAGGCATCCGCCGAAATAATATTGCCCATTCCGAACCATATTGCAATCGAGAACCAAAATGCTGTCGGTATCACTGGGAAGGTGGCCGGGCCGGATCGAATCCACAACCACTCTTTGGTTTGATTGCGATCCCAATACGGCCTGGGTCTGCAGCCAATTCTGGTGTTTGGTGTGGATGGTGCTAAAGCTCAAGATCGGGTTGGTGTTCGCGGCTCCAACGGTGCCCATGGCAAACAAGATGCCCAAACAAAATTTCGATTTTCGTCTCATGGTTTGAATCCTCAAGGAATGATGGCTGTTCATCGCGCTCCGAATCAAACCGGCTGGTTTCTTCAATGGAGGCGTTTGGGAGGAAGGTAACGGCCTAGTTAAAGGGGGCGTGGGCCTATTCCATAGAACAGAACGGGGTGCGTTTTTTTGGTACTAAACTCCCGGCTTATCTTTTGCCAATGGTCGGATGTAGGATTTCCGTTTCGTGAGGCAGTCTCCAACATCATTGCTCATCGCGAATACACCAGCGCCTCGCCTGCTCGCCCGTCGGTTGGGGAAAGAAAAACCTTCCCGGCATTTGAACGAGCTCATGGCCAAACTCGTCGCCGACGGGTTGGTAGAATTGACGATCCCCGACAAGCCCAACAGCCGTCTGCAACAATACCGCCTGAAGGGAATTGTGCCAGACAACCAGAGCCACGGACGAAAAAGTTCTAAGGTGATGCGCAGGAGAATCAAACCATGAGCCTAGCCTACCTTGTTACAGCATTGACAAATATTGTCTTTTCGGCTCCGATCCCGCAGAAGATCGTTGGCTACTTTCCTTCTTGGGGACCGGGTCAAACGCCCCCCTTCACCTGGAAGGAGATCGATTACACCCAGGTCACCCACATCGCTTGGTCTTTCGTCTACCCCGCGGCCGATGGTTCGTTGCTGGGGCTCGAATCGCCTGATGACGCCGATCACCTCGACTCCCTGGTTTTTACGGCGCATGCCCACAACGTCAAGGTGATCGTCTCTCTTGGGGGGGCCGGACAGTGCGATGGATTCGCCCCCATGGCAAAAAATGAGGCGAGCCGCGCCAAGTTCTCGCAGGCGGTCAAACAGCTTGTGGTTTCCCATCATCTGGACGGCGCCGACATCGATTGGGAATACGAAGCGACCCC
>CAIKAA010000301.1 GCA_903825275.1 uncultured Fibrobacterota bacterium
CATTTTCTTTTCCTTTGAAGCTCAGGTGAGGTGAACGATGGACACAAAAAATCTAGTTCAAGGGTCTGGGTCAATCGGTATGGTTTGGATTACCTCTTGGCCAGAACAATTCTCGTCAAACGTGAATTTAGACAGGAATTGTGAATCGAATTTCAAAACGCCGCCCTCAGGCGATGTCCCTTCGACCTTGGCACCAAAGGTGCCCTGCCGGTTTTGCAGTGCCGTAGCAGTCGACCAAACTCAGGGGTGCATCAGGGTATCGCCTGAGCCTGAGAGCCGAAGCGATCTGGTGCGGTTGCGCTGATCTTGCCAAACCAAGCCTGTCGAAGGGACATGCTAAGTCTGCGCGTTGTAAGCACCACACCAACCTTTTCAGGCTCAACAGCAATCTATTCACGTTTTCGATTAAAAGCTAGGCGTTCTTGCTTGGACTGACAAAGCTTCCGAAAGGCCAATTGTGACGTGAACTGGAACTGGAAATGCCCGATTAAAGGAGCTTTGCCAATTCCTGTCGGAGGCGGGAGATGTTTTGGCGTTTGGTGGCTTCGCGATCGGTGCGTTGGGTCGAAGTGAACCAATTTTGTTGGGAAACGAACATGATCTGGCGGGTGTACCAACCAAGATCGGTAAAAGTCTTTCCCTGGTGTTCCAGCTCCAACCGAAGGGTTTCGGAAACCTTGAAGAAATCCTCGCGTCCCAAGTTGTCTAGATCCGCATCGCACATGATTTTCTTGAGCAGATCATCCCCTGGGACCTGGCACCAAATTCCGTCGACCTCGCGCATCTCGGTGGAAAGAATGATGTCCACGATCCGCGCGATTTCTGCCGGCGAAAACCCATGTTGGGGCAGGGTTTGGGCGGCAATCCGGGCCCCTATCGATTCGTTGGAGTTGTAGGATTCGATAAACCCGATGTCGTGGAACAAGGCCGCCGCCACAACCAGATCCCGATCACTGGGCGGTACTTTCTCCCCCTTGCAAATTCGATCAACCGCGGGGAGTACGTCGTCCAGGGTATGGTGGGGACCATGGTAGGCCAAAATGGTCGGTAGTTCGGCGACCAGTCGCCCCCTCACATAGGATTCCAACTCCACCAATCTCCCTGAAATCGACATCAAGAATTTCCCCCAAGTCCAATCACCATTCCCTCGTGGGCGAAGACAACTTCGATGGATGGATCCAATAATTTGGCTTCTTCTTTCGCTTGGCGCTGGAGCAGATCCAAAGAGTCATCCTCGCGATTCGGATCATGATGGAAAACCACCAATTTTTTGACTCCAGCTGCTTGAGCCACTTTGAAGCCTTCGTTCCAGGTGCTGTGCCCCCATCCACGACGAGCTGGATATTCTTCGGTGGTAAACATTCCATCGTAAATTAAAACATCCGCACGGTGTGCCAACCGAACCAAAACTTCGTCCACCTGACCTTCCACATGTTCGGTGTCCGTTGCGTAAACAAACGAGGCTCCGGTTTGGGCTTCAACGGTCCGGTAGGCATAGACGCCGTTGGGATGATTCAGCCTTGCACAAGATACCGAGCCCCACGGAGACCCCGCCGCCGATTCCAGGGGAAGAATGACCCCTTCCTCCAAAGCCTGGAAATCGATGTCGGCGCCCATTTGTTTCAGACCGATCGGAAACGTAGGCCCCTCCATCTGGCCCTCGACGACACTTTCCAACGTGCGTTCCTGGCTGTTCAAGCCGTGGATCTGGATTTTCACCCCGCGCTTCATGGCGGGAGCGAAGAAGGGAAACCCCTGAATGTGGTCCCAATGGACATGGGACAAGAACAGCTCGATCCGGCCGGAACATCCCGATGCGACCATGTTTTTGCCCAATTCCCGGATACCCGTTCCCGCGTCGAACACGAGATCACCTCCGCTCAGCCTCGCACGGACACAAGAAGTGTTTCCTCCGAAACGGACAGTTTTTGGGCCGGGAACGGGAATGCTACCACGCACTCCCCAAAACTCGATATTCATGAGTAAACTCATCTTAGCTTTCAAATGGCCAAGGAATCCATCAAAAAACTTCGACGTGATCCCCATCACACTTCTTCGGTTCACTCCGAAAGGGTTTTGGGGGGTTAACTTTCCCTGTCCATGTTCGAGAACCTGAGTCGACGCCTCGAAGAGGCCATGAAAAAATTGCGCGGCGAAGCGCGTCTTACCGAAGAGAACATCGCCGATTCGCTGCGCGATGTCCGCCGAGCCCTTTTGGAGGCCGACGTCGAGCTCGACGTGGCCAAAGCCTTCGTGGCCCGCGTCAAGGAACGTGCCCTGGGTCAGGAAGTGACGCTCTCCGTCACTTCTGGTGAACACATGGTCAAGGTCCTTCACGACGCCCTGGTCGACACCTTGGTTGGTCAGGAGACGGGGCAGCAACCCTTTGCGGGCAATCCCACCCTGGCGATGATGGTTGGCTTGCAAGGTTCGGGAAAGACCACCTCGGCTGCCAAGCTCGCCCTCCACTTCAAGGAAAAGCGCAATCGCCGCCCCATGCTGGTGGCCTGCGACGTTTACCGCCCTGCGGCGGTCGACCAGCTGGTCGTGTTGGGCCAAAAGATTGGCGTGCCGGTCCATGCCGAACCCGGTGTGAAAGACGTGCTGGGCATCGCCAAGCGTGGCCGCCAAGCGGCACGCGACCAGGCCTGCGATCTCGTGATCTTCGATACGGCCGGACGTCTGCACATCGACGACGCCCTGATGGACGAATTGCTGCGCCTGAAGAAGGAACTGCAGCCTCAGGAAATTCTCTTTGTCGCAGATGCCATGACGGGCCAGGAAGCGGTGCGGGTCGCCAAATCCTTCCACCAGAAATTGTCGCTTTCTGGTGCTATTCTGACCAAGACCGATGGTGATGCTCGCGGCGGTGCGGCACTGTCACTGCGCGAAGCCACCGGAGCCAAACTGCTGTTTGTCGGCAC
>CAIKAA010000302.1 GCA_903825275.1 uncultured Fibrobacterota bacterium
ATGTTGCTGTATCGAGCTTACCATATTTATGTCCATGAAGCCACTAAAACACCATCGCAAGCTCCTCACTTTCCTCCCCTTGCTGACTCTGGTCCTTTCCTTGAACCAGTGTTCTTGCAGCGACACCCTGGCCTCCTTGTTCGTCACCGAACAAGATGAACAACGGATTGGGGCTCAATTCAATGCCCAGTTACAAACCAAGCCGACGGAATACCCCGTGTTCCAAGCCAATACCGCAGCCCGCCAACAGTTCCAGGAATACGCCGAAAACGTCTTTCGCAAAGTTCTCGCAAACGTTCCTTCCGACCAAAAACCCTCCTATGGTTTCAAGCTGACCCTAATCGACCAACCGGTGATCAACGCCTTCGCCGTGCCAGGTGGGTATGTGTACTTGTACACCGGGATCGTAGACAGCATGCGTTCGGAATCCGAACTGGCTGGAGTTTTGGGGCATGAAATGGCGCACATCACCCATCATCACTACCGCGACGCCATGCTGAAATCCGCGGGAATTTCCTTGGTGATTGATGCCTTGTCCGGAAACGACTCCAGCCAGCTCAAGTCCGCGGTCGCGAGCCTGTTCACCCAACTAGCCGAACTGAAAGTCAGCCGTGAAAACGAGTCCGAAGCCGACGCTTACGGGACGCGCTACATCGCCTATACCGGCTACAACCCTTTTGGAATCGCCGAGCTTTTTTCCCGGATGACCAATCCTGGACTTGAATGGCTATCGACCCATCCCGCACCGACGACTCGCGTCGAGGATGTGGACGCCTTGGTACGCTCTCCCGAAGGAATTCATTGGGACACGACCGACGCATCTCGTTATAGCAGCTCCTTCCTGATTCAAAAAGCCAATCTCCATCACTGAAGGATTTCGGGCAAGACGCCCGACTCCGGAACAAACTGTTCCGATTTTCCAAAATTTATTTCGTTCATTCATTGGTTATCAGTAAATGCTGACAAGTGGCATCGTCTTCGCTAGATTCTCTTTCGTCTCCACGAGACTCGGGCGCCCGTGTGGGTAATCCCGACACCCTCCAATCAAGGATCATGATCATGAAGAAGTTCGCACTCCTCGCCCTCATCGCTTTCGCTTCCGCCACCTTCGCTCAGGAAGCAGCCGCTCCTGCCGCCGAGAAGAAGACCGAGAAGAAGGCCAAGAAGGCCAAGAAGAGCAAGAAGGGCGCGAAGAAGGACACCGCCGCTGCCGCTGCCAAGTAATTCATTCCGGCACGGCTAGCCGTGCTGGGGTAATTGGGGACGGTCTCTCACGAGACCGTCCTTTTTTTTGTTGTGTGGCGCATTCTCGCGACCTTCACCGCTCGCCGTCCCGAGGCGGACGGCTTCGGGTTCAGGTCACTTCGACTGCATCCACACAACAAAAAAAAGACCTGGTGTGGCGCACTGGCACCCTTCGGGTGCCCCACCTGCTATGGGTTGCCGGAGTGGTCTCGCGACCTTCACCGCTGGCACCCTTTGGGTGCCCCGCCTGCTTTGTGTCTGCCGGAGCGGTCGCCGTCCCGAGGCGGACGGCTGTCACCCTGAAGGGTGACCAACCCTGGGGTTTATAGCCGGGGATTGTCGGGATCGGGTCACTTCGACTGCATCCACACAACAAAAAAAAGCCATGGAGCGGCGCATTGGCACCCATTCGGGTGCCTCGCTTGCTTGGTGTTTGCCGGAGTGTCGACGTCACGGATGGTTCGGGTTGGCGGGACTGCAACGGCATCACGGAGAAATAGAGGCCACTGGAAGGTGGCCTCTGGCCGCGAAGGAAAATCTCGGGGCTCCCACGCTTGAACTTGGAACTAGAGTCGATCCTAGGACACCTAGTCTGGATATTTCACACCCAACCGGTGGTAGGTGGTCGAGGAATTCCCGTCGATCGTGGTCACGGTTACCATCCACAGGTAAACGCCTGTGGCGACAGGACGTCCTTCCTTGGAACGAAGGTTCCACTGGATCGTTGTGATGTGGCGACCATCATCGCTCAAGGGGAGTCTGGAAAGCGCACCTGGCGACAGCGTTTCGCTCCAATGGATCACCGGTGCTCCAAGATTGTCGTAGATCCCGACAGATAGGGTCGCCGCCTTTGGCAACAAAACCTGAATCGACTGGCAATTCACCTCATCCCTACAAGAAGGTATGGAAACGCCGAGGTCCCCTTGACCGAAACCGATGGCATTTGACACCAATGTTCGCGGAACATTCACACCGATGACACCGTTGACGCGAACCGGCCTGGTTCGGATGCCGGTGGTCTGCTCCGTGGTCACGTCCAACTTGGCGAGATTGGAATGTCCACCTTGATCATCGATGGCATAGAAGAGAAGTGAATCCTTCCCAACAAATCCAGTCTCTGGCGTGTAGGTCAGCTTATCGAGAACGATGCTCGCGCTTCCATGGAGGGGCCCAACGGAGATCGCCCAACCCTGGATCACGCCATCCCGATCGGAAGCGGGTAACGAAACCTCCACGGCCGTTCCAGCAAGGGTCGTGCTCGACGTGTCGCGTGCGACTGGCAGATCGTTCACCGCGGCGACGGTCACCACGAACTTTGACGAAACCGTGGCGCCCGAATCATCCGTCGCCGTCACGGTGATCGTGTCGACCCCATTGGCATTGGGTTGCAGCGCGAACACCAAAACGGGTTCCGAGGCCGAGCTATCCAACGCCACCTTGAGTTTGGTCGTGTCCGAGCATTTTGCCGCGTAGTGCAGATGGTCGCCCAGGTCGACATCGTCAAAATGTCCCGACAGACCCAAGTTCGAGATCGTCGAGTCTTCCGTTGTCTGGACCGGCGCAAAGGCGGACTTCAAGACCGGTGCATCGTTCACGGA
>CAIKAA010000303.1 GCA_903825275.1 uncultured Fibrobacterota bacterium
AACCCATGCCTTTCACGATCACCCGCGAAGTCATCAAGATCGAGTCGGTGCCGTACTATGGCCTGCTTCCGGGCAAGGTCGGCTATGTCAAGCTGGTCCAATTCTCCGAGCCGACGGGCGACGATGTCGAAAACGCCTTGGTCGCTCTCAAAAAGCAGGGGGCCACCTCCTTCATCCTTGATCTGCGCTACAATCCGGGGGGCTTGCTCACCCAATCGGTAGCCGTGTCGGAACTGTTCCTTCCCAAAAATCGTGTGGTGGTCAGCACCCGTGGGCGCCTGAACAGTCAAAACAGCGATCTTTCCAGCCAACGCGATCCGGTCATCGACACCACGATCCCGTTGGTCGTGCTGGTCAACGGTGGCTCGGCCTCGGCATCAGAAATTGTCTCGGGAGCCATCCAGGACTGGGACCGAGGCATCATCATGGGAACCCAGACATTCGGCAAGGGATCTGTGCAGTCGGTGATCGCGATGGACAACAAGTACAGCCTGAAACTCACCTGCGCCTTCTACTACACGCCCAGCGGTCGATGCATCAACAAGCGCGAAAATGGGATTCGATGGAAGCAGAAGCAAGCGGTCAAGGACACGGCCTCCTCCGATTCCTCCCTGGCTCCCAAAAAAGCCAATCCCGATGACGAGTTGGGGCCGGACTTGGAGGACGGCTTCCCTTCCGACACCACCCTCGACACCACCGGCCACCAATCCTTCCGAACCAAAGTGCTGGGGCGCAAGGTGTGGGACGCTGGCGGCATTCTTCCCGACCTGCGCGTGTCGGGCCGCAAAATGAATGCTTGGCAACAAGACGTCGAACGCCGGAACCTGTTCTTCCGCTTTGCCATCCAAGCCAAACCCCAGCTGTTGGCCAAGGGCAAGATCGACAGCACCTTCCGCGCAACGGACGCTTTGGTGGACGAATTCAAGTCCTTCCTCAAGAGCGACTCCATCAAGTTCCGCTTCGAAGGCCCGCAAGTGCGGCTCATCAAGGAAATGCGCCGTTCGATCAAGATCGATTCGTCGCGAGGCGACAATCTGAATGCTTCCGAGCGCAAAGCCCTGCGCGACCGGATCGACGCCTTGGATTCGACGGTGGCCAAATCTTCGGAAACCTTGTTCCAGGTCAACAAGGAATACGTTCGTGAAGGCCTCACGCGCGAACTGTTGATGGCCGCTTGTGGCGTCAACGGAGCCACTTCCTACGAGCTCTCTCTGGATCCGCAGGTTTCGGAAGCGATCAAGTTGTTGCATGAACCCGCTCGTTACAAGCAGATCATGCATTCCGCCCAACCCAAGGCGGCTGCCGCGAAATGAATTGGCTCTCGCGCATCCGCGAGGGCCTCGGTCGCACGCGGGAAACCTTGGTCCGTGGGCTTCGTGCGGCGCTTGGCACTGGCAAAATCGATCAGGCCACGCTGGAAGAGCTGACCGATCGGTTGGTTCGCGCCGATGTGGGCTTGGAGACTGCGGAAGAACTGGTCGAATTGCTCCGCAAGAAAGCCTGGGGTCGAGATTACCGGGATTCCGAAGAGCTGTTGGGTTGGTTGGCAGAATGCGCCCAAGAAGCGATGGGAGCGACCGTTCCTTTCAGCTTGGGGTCCGGACTCCAAGTGGTCGCCATCGTTGGGGTCAATGGCGCGGGCAAAACCACGACCATCGGGAAGTTGGCCAACAAGTACCGAGCCCAAGGCCGCAAGGTGTTGGTCGGTGCCTGCGACACGTTTCGGGCCGCCGCGGTCGACCAATTGGAAGAGTGGTGTCGTCGCGCCGACGTTCCGTGTATCCGCCAAAAACCCGGAGCCGATCCGGCGGCGGTGGCTTACGACGCGGTGGCCGCTGCCATCAGCCGAGGTTGCGACCTGGTGTTTTTGGACACCGCCGGTAGACTGCAGAACCGAACCGATCTGATGGCCGAACTTTCCAAGATCATGAAGGTGGTCGGAAAACACGATGCCCGTTTTCCCCAGCACACTTGGTTGGTTCTGGACGGGAACACGGGCCAAAACGCCGTCAGCCAAGCCAAGCTCTTTCATGAAACTGCTCGGTTGACCGGCTTGGTTTTGACCAAGCTCGATGGCACGGCCAAAGGCGGGGCGATCCTGGCGCTTCCAAAAATTGTTCCGACGGCCCCGGTGTTGTTTCTGGGGATGGGCGAAAAAATCGACGACTTGATCCCCTTCGACTCCAGCACGTTTGTCCAAGCCCTCTTCGACAAGGGAGATTCCTGATGAAGAAATCGACTTGGTGCTTTTTGGCTGCTGGAATCACGATCCTGTCGGCTTGCCACAGCCAGGAACGAGAGGCATCGGTTTCGCGGTTTGCTCGCTTGTACTTCGATCTGCGAATGGCCTCTTCGGGAATGGAAGGGCACCCGGAAAAGGCGCGAGAAGCGCGAACGAAAGTTCTGCGCTCCAGTGGGATAGATTTGGTAGGTTATCGGAAACAATTGCGAGATCTTCAGGCCGACCCCGATCACTGGGAACTGTTTTGGGATCGGGTGCAAGGTTTGACCGACTCTTTCGAAAACACGAAGAAAAAGAAAGGACCCTGACATGGCCGCCAATGTGGTGGAACTCACCGATGCGAATTTTGATGAGGAAGTTCTGAAATCCGAACTGCCGGTTTTGGTGGACTTTTGGGCTCCTTGGTGTGGCCCCTGCCGGATGATCGCCCCCTCGATCGAGGCGCTCTCGACGGAATATGCCGGCAAGGTAAAGGTTGGCAAGCTGAACACCGACGAGGCCAGCGAGGTTTCGGCCAAGTTCGGGATCCGTTCGATTCCCACACTTTTGGTCTTCAAGAAGGGCGAAGTGGTGAACCAGTTGGTGGGCGCTTTGCCAAAAGACAAGATCGCCGAGCAACTCAATCGTGCGCTCTAAGGCCCAATCTTTGGGTTTTGCGAGCTGGTTATCGACCAGACTGCTTTGGGTCGTTGTGGGGGCCGCTGTCTTTTCGACGTTGATACCGGTGTCGATTGGGGCCCAATCTGGACCGTCCTTGCCTTCGGTGAATTGGACCGATCTGGAGTCGGCGGTCAAGACCGCCAAAAGCCAGAACAAGCCGGTGTTTGTGAAGGTTTATGCCGATTGGTGCGGCTACTGCCACAAAATGGACGCCACGACCTTCCGCGACCCGCAGATCGTGGCGAAACTGAACGGCCAGTTCGTGCCTGCCAAGCTCAATGGCGAAAGCTCCAAGCGCATCACCCTTGGCAAGCAGGTTTTGACCGAGAGCCAGTGGGCGATGAGCCAAGGGGTCGAAGGCTTTCCGGCCTTGATCGTGCTGGATTCCAAAGGCCGCACGGTGGTTCATTACCCGGGCTATCTGACCGCCCCCCAAGCCGCCAGCTTGTTGGGAGACGTTTCGGTCTTCCTCAAAGGCGGCGGCATCGACAAGCTCGGCAGCTTCCTGGACTGGGCCGAGAAACGCCAACAGGGTTGATTCGAACGCTCTGACAGAAATTGACGAATCGCTCAGGGGCTCCCATCGGAGTCCCTTGTCGTTTCAGGGTCGATTGGCGGTTTAGAAACACTCGCGTTCGTCCCCTCCTCAGGCTTGTATGACAGGCCTGAGGAGGATGAACGCCCTGGGTTCGATAGGCTCCCTTCGACGGGCTCAGGGCATCGCACCACAGGTCTCGACTGCTACGGCACTGCAAACCTGGCAGGGCACCTTCGGTGCCAAGGGCGGCCATTTTCAGATGATCCCGTGTTCCGGAGGGCAATCAGCGAAGGACTCCTGTTTGCCTGACCCGATGGTGATTGCGCTTTTGGTTGCCACCCCGATCGGGAACGTCGTATCCTTCCACAAGGAACGGATTCATTTTGGGTGCGGATCCAAATTTTGCCGAAGGATCTCCATGAGTGCTGCGACACATCCTGACCCTAGCCGAGTGGTTTGCGCTGGGGATTGGCTCACGGCCCACCGAAAGGGAGCCACCGAAGCCTTGGAGCGGCTTTGCCGCATCGATGAACCCGAATTGGCCTGGAAATTCTGGCATTTGGGCGATTCCTCCACGACCGCCACCGAATTGCTCCAGGAAGCAATTTGGAAAGCCCTGGGACTTGGAGCCGGCCGCTTGGTCCTTTCCTTGGGGGGGACAGAGTCGACCGCCGAAGGTTTCGACACGACCTCCATCACGGACGGAATCCGACAATGCCTGCGGCTGCTCGCCGACAAAGGACCGCCCGATCTGGTCTATATTCTGCCCTGTCCCTCGCTGTGGCCCTTGGCGCGAAGACCCCTTGTCGAAGAACTACGCCAAGCCCTTCAAACCCCGGTCGATCGCTGGAAATTGGTTGATCTCGAACCACGGGCCAGCCAATTTTTGGAAGCCCAATCCCGCCACCCCGACCACGCCGCAGCCTTGGTGGAAGATGGGGAGATTGGTCCTTCGTTGACAGGCCTAGGCGCCTTGCTGGTGGCCGACGAATTGCGCAAAGCCATGAGGGGATGAAGCCGACCATCCGGGTGCATGCCGTGCTGGGATCGACGCGCTCCCTCGAGCCCACCATCCGCCCCCGGAACCCCGGTCTCCACCTGCCGGGTGGGGTCACTGCCACTCGATGGCTTTCCCAAGGCGCATCCCAATCCGTGGGCTGGCCCCTGGCTGTGGAAGGCGTTTTGAACGAAGACTGCAGTTGCGCTCGTCATTGTGTGTTGAATTTAGCCGAATCGGAAATGGGGTTTGAGGCCCTGACCGACGAATTGGACCCTCGTTACCAGCGGGGACTGCCGCGCATTTTGGCGGTGATGAGCGATGTTTCCGCCCAGATCCTCCAACTGGGAGCCAAGGCCGTTCCCGGATGGGTGCTGCTGGATCTGATCGCGCCAGGAGAGGCCCGACGGGTGAAGAAAGTCCAAAGTTGGTGCACCCGCCAAGGTTTGGAAATGGCCCTGGTCGGAGAGATCTTGGGAACTGTGGGGCAACCCCCCACGATTCTGCCCTACCATCCCCTCACGGTGATCCAAGACATGGCAACCTTCCTGGCCAGCCAAGACCCCAAGATCTAACCCAGTTCTGCCACAATCCGCCGCGCGGCCAGCCACCGAAACGCCAGAACCGAATAGATCTGGACCAAGTCGGCTCCCGCGGCCAACAAGCCCGAAGCTTCCCCGCCGGTCTCCACCCCTCCGCAGCCCACCAAGGAAAGGCCGGTGTTCAAATCATTGGCTTGACGGATTCTGTCCAGAGTGTGGGCGTACAGGGGGTGTCCGGACAGGCCGCCCAACAAGCCGGGTCGACCGAGTTCGGGAAGTTCGGGCAACGGCTCGCCGCCGGGCCAGGCCCCGTGGGCCGCCGGCCAAGTGTTGAACAGGATCGCACCGGTCAATCCCGCCGTGCGCACGCTGTCCAAAGCTGTGGCCAAAAAATCGTCGCCAAGATCCGGAGACAGTTTGACCCAAACCGGTTTTTTCACGGCCTGCTTTTCGCGAAATTCCGAGACTTCACCCAACAAGCGACGGATTCTGTCCCAGGCGTGATCCAGCCGCTCGTGGCCGGTGTTGGGGCACGACAGATTCAGTTCGAGGTAATCCGACTCGGGATAGGCGGTAGCAAGACAGGCCAGCACGTTTTGGTCGGGCGACTCGTCGGGCAGCAAATCGGGATCTTCCGCGATGGAAATCCCGACCAACAATCCCTCGCTGGAAAGGGCGAAACGCGCCTGGCCAATCCGACGGACCAACGTGTCGATGCCGGGGTTGTTGAGGCCCATTGCGTTTTGGATCGCCCGCGTTTCTTCCACCGTGCGCACGCGGGGGTGGAGAGGATTCCCTTTGCGCGGCCGCAAGGTGGCTGTGCCGACCGTGACGGCCCCAAACCCAAACGAGGCAAAGGCCGAAAGGCACCGCGCTTGCTTCGCGGCACCCGCCGCCAAAACCAACGGGGTGCGTAGCGCCAAGGGGATCGAGCCATCGGCAAATTCGAGGGTTCGGTTCGCCGACTTGGGCGGCTGCCAGGGAGAGAAAAAATCCACCAGCCGAGCCATCGGAGCCAACGACTCGTGACGAAATTCGGCTGACGGGATGTTCTCCCGGATCAGCTGGAGGAAGTTGTCGGCCAGGGTAAGTTTGGGTTTGCTCATTTTCCGATGCAAAAGGAAGAAAAAACCGCCTCCAGAATCTGATCCGAGGCGACAAATCCCACCAATTCTTCCAAAGACACCCGCGCTTGACGGGCTTCCCAGGCCGCGATTTCCACCTTTCCCGCCTGGATGGCCGTGCGAGTCGCCTCCAGCGAGGCCAAGGCCGATCGGGCCTCTTGCCGTTGTCGGGCCCCCACCAAACCGATTTCTTCGGGAGCCAAGGCATCTTCCAGAAGCAGTTCCGCCAATCGTTCTCGCAAACCTATCAGCCCCATACCCGTCGGCACGGAAACGACGCCTTCGTTTTCTTCCGCCTGCCAACCCTCATGGAGGTCGGCCTTGGTCCGCACCACCAGCCATCCCGGCTCGGAAACCATTTGCCGTTCCCGAATGTCCAACGGCCTACCGGCTTCGGCCACCAGAACCCGCAAGGCGGCCTTCGCCAAAACCTCGCGGGTGCGCTCTTGCGCCAAAGCGTCCAGCTCGTCGCGCGGGTCTCCCAGCCCCGCCGTATCGACCAACACCACGGTTCCCTTGGGCGTGGGAATGGCGATTTCCACCCAGTCGCGCGTGGTGCCCGCCACCGGCGAGACCAACAACCGGTCTTCTCCCAACAGGGCATTGGCCAGCGAACTTTTCCCGGCGTTGGGCGATCCAACCAACACCGCCCGCGGCGCGTGGCCTCTCGCCTCGATCCGCTCCTGCGCTTGCAGCAGGCGCTCCAACGCACCGATGGCCTCTTCCACCCAAGGCAGCAATTCCTGCCCGCCCGGCACGGCGTCTTCTTCGGCGAAATCGACTTCCAATTCCAAACGGGCCGACAGTTCGATCAAGCGGCTGCGCAACGGTTCGATCAGGCTCGACAATCCGCCTGACAAAATCCGTCGCGCCGCTTCCAGCGAAGATGCCGTTTCGGCTTGGATCAAAGCCCCCACCGACTCGGCGCGGGAAAGCTCCATCCGCCCGTTTTCCACCGCCCGGCGCGTGAATTCCCCCGGTGCGGCCAAGGCAATCCCAAATCCATGAAGGTCTTCCAACACGGCGCGCACAACCAAAGGGTTGCCGTGCAAGGAAAGTTCCAGAATGTCTTCGCCGGTGTAGGAATTCGGGCCGGGGAAGTAGGTTGCCACCGCCTGATCAATCAAGGCGCCGGTCGCCGAGGCCCATCGCACCAAAGTCGAACGGCGATCGGTCAATTTCCGTCCCAGCCTCGATTCGATCAGCAACGGAACGTCCGGCCCCGTGATGCGCACCACCGCCAAAGCAGCCCGCCCCGGCGCCGTGGCAGGAGCGCAAACGGTGGTCACGGCCGATTACCAACCCCGCCCTTGGCACCAAAGGTGCCCCGCCAAGGACGTGAGCGTGTAGCGGTCGAGACGCCGCCCTGCGGGCGGCTCCTCAGGACGAGCGGCATCATCAAGCTACAGACCGTTTTTGAAACGTCCGGATCCATCGCGAAACCCCAGATCCAAAACCCACCGCTCATCCTGAGGAGGAAGCTCTGCTTCCGCCCTTCGACAGGCTCAGGAGAACTCTCGAAGGACAAGCGGCGGTCATTCTCAGCTCTTCTTCTTGCTACGGTCGGCTTTGACCTCAACCCCGTTGTGGACACGGGGTTTGCCCGAAGCGACTTCCGGCAGGGGGCCCGCGTTGATCAGATAGGTCTGGGTCATCGAGAACAAGTTCGAAACGGTCCAGTACAGCACCAAGCCCGACGGCATGGAGCCCGAGAACACGAACATCATGATGGGCATGATCCACACCATCGATTGCTGCTGCGGATCCTTGATCGTCAGTTTGTTCAAGCCAAACAAGCTGGCCGCCATGGCGATGGGCAGGACCGTGAGTCCCTGGGGAAACACGTAGGGAACCTTGATGGCTTCCAGCACCACATCCGAGCGCGACAAGTCGGTGATCCAGCCAAAGAAGGGTTGGCCACGGAGCTCGATCGCGCGACCCAGCACCATGTACAGAGAAATGAACACCGGCATTTGCAGGAACATGGGAAGGCATCCGGCCATGGTGGCCAGCGGATTGATCCCGTACTCCGCGTACAGCTTCATCGTCTCTTCCTGGACCTTGCGGGCATCGCCTTTGTGCTTTTCCTTCAGAGCTTCCAGCTTGGGCTTCAAGAGCGGCATCACTTCCGACATCCGCTTGGACTGACGGACTTGGCGCAGGGTCAGCGGCAAGACCACCGCACGCGCTGCAAGGGTCAGCAGGATAATCGCCACACCGTAGTTGGGAATCACCTTGTAGAAGAACTGGAGCATCCCCAGCACGAACAGACAAAGGTGCGGGAACCAAAGGTCGGCGCGGAAGAACCAGGCGTAGCCGCTGAACAGCATCTGTTCAAATCCGACCTTCCACGTTTCCAAGGCGGTCACTTGCAACGGCGTGATGGCCAGCTCGAGCTTTTCGGCTCCGGCCTGGGGACGCCAGCGGAACGACCACTTGAAGGATTTTTCGTTCAGGCTGTCGACATGCCCGACCGAATCCGCCACCAGTTCGCCATCACGGGCTTCGCCAGGGAAAATCACGGCGGCCATGGCGTATTGGCTGCGCAAACCCACCCACGAGAGCGGCCCGCTGGCCGACACGGGCTTGCCGTCGCCTTGGCTGGTCACATCCTCGTTGTCCTTCCAAACCAGGTTGTTGAAGTGGGGAGGACCGAAGGGAATCTTGGGTCCGGGCGCGTCGATCTGCAAAATGCCCGCATCCCACATCAGCTTGTAGGCGGGATTGTCCCAGCCGCGATTGGCGAAGTCGATCCCCACCGACGGCCGATCGGCGCGAAAGACATACTGGCGCTCAAAGGTTTTGGGGCCTTTGGTCCAGGTCAGGCGCAGCGCGACAGAATCTGTCCCCTTGAGGTCGATCGTGTCGGCCACGGTGCCGCTGATCGCAAAGGTCTCTTGGGAAAGGTCGTCGTCGCCAACCTTCACCCCTAAGGCACCGCCGCGATTTTCGGGCAGGATCCAGGGGTTCTGTCCGGCGTGGTTGACCACCTTGCGCAATTGGATCGCCTCGATGCGACCACCTTTGGCGCCCACCACCGCGACATAGTCGGGCGTGCGCACCACAACCCGGCGTTGCGACAGCTTGTAAAGCGAGTCAAGCTTGGCTGGGGAAAGGGTCGTGTCGCCCGTCTGGACAATCGCCTTTTTCACCGAGTCGCTCGCGACCGTGTTGCCCACGGACTCGACCAACTTTGGCGTGGACGTGCCCTTGGACGATTCCTTGACGCCAATCGCGGAGTCCTTGGCCAATGTCGTGACCTTCGGGGGGTCGGGCAATCCAAAGACCTTGCGGACCACGCGATGCCAAGCATCGGACGAGAACAAGAGAAAGGTCGCGGTGACGACCAGAAGCGTGACGATGGTTTTACGATCCATGAGTTCTCTCAGATCCGTTCCGGGACCGGATCAAGTCCGCCCGGGTGGAAGGGATGACATTTGGCGATGCGTGCGAAGGCAAGACGCCCCCCGCGGCCAGCCCCGTGAAGGACGATGGCACGGTGAGCGTAGTGCGAACAACTTGGGTAAAAACGACAACGCGCCCCGCCAAAGGCCGGACGCATCCACTGGTACAAATCAATGATCTTCAAGAGCAAGAGCTTCATGCGCTCACCAAACCGGCGTCGATCAAGCTCTGCATGGCTTGCTCCCGAAGGATTCGCGTGGGCGTGACCAGCTTGCGCGGCGGGAACGACCACTGGATCCAAATCCCCGCAAGGGGCTTTGGCTGGAGGCGAATGATCTCGCGAAGTTGCCGACGGATTCGATTGCGCAACGGAGCGGCGCCATTTTTGCGGCGCAACGTGATGCCCATCCGAAACTCCCCATCGGGAGCCGGAGAAATCCACCGCAATTCAAGTTCGCCCAGACGCACGCGTGTCCTAGACTTGCGTAGGAGACTCCACGCATCGGAATCCGGCAAGCGGATTTCGCGAAGCGGAAAAACTCCCGACGGCCCAGAAATCAGACTTCGTCGGAGACGGTCAGCTTCCAGCGGCCCTTGGCACGGCGCGAGGCGAGAACCCTGCGTCCGTTCTTGGTGGCCATCCGGAGGCGGTAACCGTGCTTGTTGATGCGCTTGCGATTGTGAGGCTGGAAGGTACGCTTCATGGCTCTGTGACTCCACGGATGTTCAGATAAGAGGGGAGAATGTACCTGTCCTCTTCCCGTTCGTCAATGACCATTTGCAAGGACCCAACCGACCCAAGTCGTTTTCAGTGCAGAGGTTGGGCGCATCCCGCCCCACCGGGGTGGCCAATGTAGGGGCGTTGTCCCCCGGTGGGGCGGGTCGGCCCCCTGCACGCTCGGGCTCACGCCCTCGGCCTCCTCCGGCCGCCACCCCCTACCTGCTTGCGGCCGTGCGGGGTCTGGCCTCCGGCCACGTTCCGGGGGCCTTGCGCGAACGCCCCGGTCCTCTCCAAAATCGAACCTATCTTCCTCACTTCCGAATGAACTTTTAGGAGCGACCCATGTTCACCCGTCTCGCACATGTTTGTTTGAACGTCAAAAACCTTGACCGTTCCCTGGCCTTTTACACCAAGCTGGGCTTCAAACCGCGCTTTGAGTTCACCCGCAAAGGCGGGCGTTTTGGCGCCTATTTGGAAATTGCCCCCGACAACTTCCTCGAGATGTTCGAAAACCCCGACATGGGCGCCCCTGTGAACACCGGGATCGCGCATTTCTGCCTGGAATCGGCCGATCTCGACCAGACCATGGCCCAGCTTCGCGCCAACGGGGTGGAATTCACCGAAAAGAAACTGGGTTGCGACGACACCTACCAGATCTGGTTGCGCGACCCGGACGGCAACGCCTTCGAGGTCCACCAATACACCCCGACCAGCCGCCAACTTACCGGCGGAGACGTGGAAGCGGATTGGTAATCAACCGACGGTCAGGAAGCCCTGATCGGCGCAAGGCACCCCCCCCCTCCAACAAGGACTTTGGCCAAAGCCGAAAGAAGAGGGGACCGAAGTCGCAAGATCCAGACGGAGAGCCTGGAGCAACCGGGTGCAGGCCAGGGGACAAGAGCGCCATTCGGGTAGGCCCGGAACGTATATTGCGGCTATGGCGAGATTTTTCAATACCACCGGCCCTTGCCATCCTGAAGACCATTACTTCTTGCCTCCCGAGGCGCGGCTTCGACAAGCAAACCTGGACAGGTATCTCCAGCAGAAGCTCTACTGGGTCCTCCACGCCCCGCGCCAGATGGGCAAGACGACCTTGCTTCAGACCTGGATGCGCGAGCTGAACGAGTCGGGCAAAGCCGTGGCGTGCTATGTGAGTGTGGAACGGTGCCAGGGAATTGGGGATTTAGAAAGGGCCATTCCCGGGATTTGCGATGCCGTCTTCAAATACGCTCGTGATTTTGAAGTCCCGATTCCCGCAAAGCCTCTGCCAGGCGCCAATCTGACGAGCATGCTCACCGAAATGATGGAGCGGTGGTCGGTGCTTTGCGCACCGAAGCCACTCATTGTCCTCTTCGACGAGGTCGATACTTTGGAAGGTCCCACGATGATCTCCTTCCTGCGCCAACTGCGCGGAGGCTTTGCGTCGCGTGGCGTGGGCAAATTTCCCATCAGCGTGGCCTTGGTTGGCATGCGCGATCTGCGCGATCACCTCGCCCAATCGAAAGACGGCGTCGCCGTGAATCCCGGGTCGCCGTTCAACGTGAAACAGGACTCCGCCACCCTTGTCAATTTCTGTCGCAACGATGTGGTCGCTCTTCTCGGCCAGCACACGACCGAAACCGGCCAAGTCTTCGAGCCCGAAGCGGTCGAGGCCATCTGGTACTGGAGCCAGGGCCAACCGTACTTGGTCAACAAACTCGCCGACGAGTGTGTGGAACGGATCACCCACCGCGATGCGTCGCGATCGATCACTCCCGAAATGGTGCTGGAAGCCAAGGAATACCTGATCCAAGCCCGCACGACTCACCTGGATGCGTTGGCCGAGCGGCTCAAGCAACCGGTTGTCCGAACCGTCATCGAGGCGATCATGACCGGCGACCCGGAAGTTGTTTTAGGCGTTGGGCAACCCGGAACCGATTTATGCCTCGATCTGGGATTGGTGACTTACGATTCGGACAACGGCTTTCAGATCGCCAATCCGCTGTATCGCGAGATCCTGCCCCGCTCTCTGAACCTTCCTTACCAGCAAAGCATTCCTCCCTCGGAATTTCGGTGGAAGAATGCCGACGGCACCCTGGATATGGACGCGCTCTTGCGTGAGTTCCAGCAATTTTGGAAGCGCCATTCCGAAACCTGGGAATCCAAGGCCGACTACACGGAAGCCTTTCCGCATCTGTTGTTGATGGCCTTTTTGCAGAGGATCTTGAATGGAGGTGGTCTGATCCATCGCGAATACGCCGCCGGACGCGGCCGAATGGACCTGTATGTGGAATTCGCTGGCCAAGGTTTTGTGATCGAAATCAAGTTGGTGACGGCTTCCAAGGGACGAGCCGGAACCTTGCGCGAGGCCTTGGAACAGGTTTCCCGTTACCGCGCGACGGTAGGTGGGCCACAAACACCCACCTACATCGCCCTCTTTGATCGCACCCCGGCAGGCCGGAAAAGGCCTTGGGGCAAGCGCCTCACGTGGCAAACGATCAAGTCCCCAAACGGCAACGTCACGGTGATGGGGGCGTAGTGACCCACATCTTGAGCCATCCGTCACAAAAGTGGGAGGTCACTCGGCCGATTGCACAAGCCGAGGCACCCGCCGAACCAAAAGAATGAGGTCGTGATGGAATTTCGCCAGGCTTGTCGTGACGATGTCGCGGGAATCCTCGCGCTGTACACGCAACTCAACCCCGACGATCCGCCCTTGGATCCCGAGCAAGCATCGGCGATTTGGGAGCGCATCGAGCGATCTGAGAATTTCCGCTATTTCGTCGCCGTCGAGGAAGGCGTGGTCCGTTCGACCTGCAACCTGGCGATTGTTCCCAACCTGACCCGAGGCGGTCGTTCCTTCGGCGTGATCGAAAACGTGGTGACCGACGAGCCCCACCGAGGACGTGGCTTGGCAAAATCTGTCATCGAACTGGCACTCTCCCACGCCCGTGCCCAGCGGTGCTACAAAGTCATGCTCATGAGCAGCTCCAAACGCCGTGATGCCCACGCCTTCTACGAGCGGATCGGCTTCGACGGGACATCCAAGCGGGGGTTTTATCTCGCGCTGCCGTTGGCGGAGGGGTAGGCTGGATTGCCATCCCTAAAGTCGCTAAAGGTTCCGATGTTCCCTTGCGACCCACGATCTTGGGCGCTCCCTTGATCGTTAGAAATGCGAGGGAATATCCCCGACGTGGGGGATGGTGATGTCGGGAAGGGTGATGTCGTGGTACCAGGGGTCAGATGGTTTGGCCGAGGCTGGCATTTTCGTCGTGACCGAACCTTCTACAGCTGTTGAATCCCCAAACTGGTTTTTGCCGACCAAACGAACCTTGTAGGTCACTCCCGAATCCACTCCGGTGCGACTCCAGGCTGTGGCTTTCCCGGCGTAAACCTGTTCCAAGCTTCCGGTGGTTCCCAAATACAAGATCCAGTCGATGGACGGATCGGGAAAGCCTGCAATGGCCCCGGACCAGGTAAAGTTCAAGGTCCCTTTGTTATCGGCCCAAGCCGATAGTTCACTGGTGGTCTGGACCGCCAAGTTCGTTGGTGGGGGAAGGAACTTCACCACAAAGGTGTCTGGCTTGGAAAGGATTCCTCGGTCATTGCGGACCGCCCAGCGAACCGTATCCACGCCACCGCCAGTTTTTGTCAAATCGATCCGCAACCGATCGGAACTGTCGGACCATTCACCGGGTGAGGTCGCCCAGAGGACTCGCTTCACAAGGCAAGTGGAATCGAGATCCAGAGCGTGGACATCCAGCGCGAGCTTCCCCGAAGAAGACAGCATCGTGTCCGCTTGGGCCGTCCGTTGGGGCTGGTCCGAAAACTCGACCCCAAAGCTTTCGTACTTGATTTTCCCTGCCTGGTCGCGAGCACCCCAGCGGATTTGGCGCTTGACATTGGCCGAAGAACCAAGCTTCAAGGTCGGTGCCGTGGAAGTGCTATCCCATTTCCCATCGACCGTGTCGAAATAGTATTTCGCGATGGAATCGTCGGAATCGTTGGCGCGAAGAGCCACTTCCAGGAAGCGATGCACCGCGAGAAGGGTGTCGCGAATCGGGACCAGGGCCGGCGGTTTGTCAAAAACCGTCACGGTCAACGTGTCGGGTTCCCCCACCAGTTTCGTCGCATCGATCGCCTTGACCACCAAGCGATGGCGTCCCTCCGACAACCGACCCGGACGCCAGTCCATGCGCAGCGATCCGCTCGCGAGGGGAACGGGTTTGACGCTTGCCAAAGTTCCATCGATCCAGACTTGGAATCCGGTCACGACGCTGTTGGCCGAGGTCGCCTCGATTTGCAGCTTCACTTTGGCGGAATCCGTGAACAAGGTGTCGCCCGTCAAGCGGATCCTGGGGAGATGCCAATTCGTCCCTGCCGGATCGGCGGGATTGTTCCACGTGTCGTCGGCGTTCATCTGGCATCCAGCCAGCAACGCACCCAGGAGGACGAGAAGAAGAAGGCTGGGCTGAGTTGTCAAAATCTGTCGCATTCTGCGGGTCATGGCGATCCCCCTCGAGAATTCAGAAGGCATAGGACACCCCAAAGACGGTGGCGAGAAGGCCAAAGGTGATGTCGGCGATCAAAGCGGCTTGGGAAGCCGTTTGATTTCGCTTTACGTCCGATCGGTAACGGGCCTTGGAGGCTTCGAAGTCGGATCCAGGGCCCATCGTGCCGTAGGCTTGTTTTTCCTGGTTCGCCGACGCTTCCGCAGAGCTCGCCGCCAGATGGGAATAGACCGCCACCGCGACGGCACCCAAGGCTCCTGCGCCCGTGAGGGTCCTCACCCAACCCATGGTTTCCTGGTGGTGGACCAAGTCCATCGAATCGTTCCAGCGTTTGGAGTGCGCCAACACGATCGATCGATGCAACGGACTGGCTCCCATCAAAATGGGCTCTCGGGCAACTTCCCAATCGGGTCCCCCTTCCACCACCAGTTGCCACGAACCCGCGCGAAGCCAGGTGGCAAGCGGGATGGGTCCTTCGATGGTGGCGCCAGATTCTGTCGTCAATTTGGCGAAGGCGGCGATGGGCGAACCCTTCGAGTCATCTTGGCGAGAGGTGTCCTTTGCGGCCCCGGCTGTATCCAAGCCAACGGTCAAAAATCCACCCGGAACCATCGCCACGCTCTTGGACACGGTGGTGTTGGTTTGGACCTCCAACGTGCACACCTGCGGAAGGTAACCGGGCTGCTTCCACTCGAGGAGATGTCGGCCCGAAGCGATCTTTTCGGCTTTGAGCGGGGTTTTGCCCAATGGCTTCGACCCGTCCAACAACACCTCGGCTCCGGCAGGATCGCTAAACAGTTTCAAGCTCCCGCTTTCGATCTCCAGCGGAATCTCCACGCGGCGCACATCATCGGGACGCAGCTCCACGGCGACCATTCCATAAAGTTTGCCTTTGCGCACTTCCACGCGATGATCGCCTGCCGATAACCCCGACACATTCATGGGGGACACCCCCCGTTTGACGCCATCGACGGTCACCTCGGCTCCGCTGTCGCTGGCGTGCACATACAAGTCGGCTTTGCCCGGGGCGCTGTCGGTGCGTGTCACCGCCGCGAGACGCTCGGCGAGTTTTGGAAGTCCTTGGGTCAAGACTCCTTCGATCTTCCCGTCAAAATCCTGATTGGCGCTAAAGACGATTTCGCCGGTGCCGACATCCAAAACACGGGCTTGCAAGACAAACACGGCCCCCAATTTTCCCACGGCTCCCACCACCATGTGGTCGACCGCCAAAAGTTTGCCAATCTCCAGGGCGCATTCGCTCTGGTCGCAGGCACCACTTTGGGCAAACGCTTGTTCCTTCAGGATCTGGTTCATCTGGCCGCGCTCCATCACCCGAAAACGCCCGGTGTTCATCAACTCGGTGCGGAAACGATCGGAAATGATGGAGGCCTGGGCCGTGTCGATGCCCCGGGCCGCAAGGTCGTTCACCGCCACGTTCCAGGTCTTCGCCTCACTCGTGGCAACCAGGTTCAGGAGCAGAACCAGCCACACGAACGGACGCAGACACACAAATATTTGGGAGGGTTTTGGATCTCTCATCAGGGGCCTTGAGAAAGGAGGGAGCATTCGGATGGTAGAAGCGTAACATTAATCGGGTCAAATGTGGGGGGATGAGGATCGAAAAGTCCAAGGCAGAAACGAATGGATGCCTTCCCCCAGCCGATAGCTGTGATCCAGCTCACAAGCCTCCGGACATTTTGTCCGGACTTTTTGGAACAATCGCATTGCAAGGGAATCCTGACTCTGCGATCTTTGGTGCAGAGTTTCGATTTCCTTTGACCTGCGGAGCCCAGCCGTGAAACGAATCCTTACGATCTTCGCGCTTCCCGCCTTGGCGATGGCGGCCAGTTTCAGCGGCACCATTCTCGATCTGAAGGACCTTCCGGTTCCTGGAGTGGTGGTCAAGACCCAAACCGAATCAACCACCACCACCTCGGAGGGAAAGTGGCTCTTGGCGCGAGCCATGGGTGTCGCCACTCGCCCCATTCGAACAACATCTGTCGCATCGCATCTGGTGGTGGTGAATGGCCATCCATCGTTGGTGTTTGGAAAGGTGGATGGAGCCGGACGAGGAGTGGCAATTTTGGGTGACCAAAAGGGCTTCGGAATCCCATTGGCAGCGCGCGGCACGGGGTCGATCGATCCCGACACCCTTTACGTCTTCTGGAAGGGGAAGCGCCTGGCTGTGGTGCCTCTTGGCGGGGAATGGGGCGATGTCGTTGTCAAGGTCGATACCGCCTGGAAAGACGATGCCGGGATTCCCTGGAACCCCGGCATCCCCTACGGTTCCGTGCAAGACGACCGCGATGGCCAGACTTACCGGACAGTGACGATTGGCACGCAGACCTGGATGGCGGAAAATTTCAACTACGCGGTGGACAGTTCTCGGTGGCTGAAGCGGATCGACACCTTTTCTTCCAACCCGATCCATATCGATGACAGCCTCTCCAAGGGCGGCAAATTTGGACGCCTGTACCGGTGGGCGGCGCTAATGGGGTTGCCCGATAGTTGCAACGGCGGGCACTGCCTTGTGCCTGACACCTGCTTGTATCCCAAAGTGTGCCCGGCCAGTGCCTACCCGCGGCAACGGGGCGTTTGTCCAGTGGGATGGCACGTTCCCAGCGATACCGAATGGACAATTCTTGTCAATACAGTGGAAAGCGATGCGCGGGTTGGATTCCGAAATGCCGGCGGGGCTCTCCGAGCGGCTTCAGGATGGACAGGAGCAGCCGATTCTCTGGGGGATCTGTTCGGATTCAGGGGTTTGCCTGCCAGTCCGCAGTTGAACGAAGGTGTTTGGTGGAGTGCATCCAAACTGTACGGACGATTTCCCATGCAGAGTTACATGAACTCTCTCGATAGCTGGCTGGCCCCCTTCTACATTTCCCAAAATCCCATCCCCTATTCCTTTTCGGCACGCTGCTTGAAGGATTAGTCAAATTCCGCCGCCCTACCTGATCGCGCCCACCCCCAGGGCGAAGGCTTCCTCCCACTTTTCCCAGGCCTGGATCACGGAGCTCCAACGGGAACATCTAACCTAGATGTCCCCATTTTAAGGTGGGTGACAGGCTAACTCGCAGGTCCTTTAGGAGTGGGTCAAAAATTCCCCTTGAAATCCCCTGGACTTGCCCAGCTCAGGACAGGTCGGCAAATCAACGCTGGTCTGGAATGTGGCGACACAGATTAGAGGGGTTCTCTGGGAGTTGAATCTGGAGAAGCATTCTGCCCTTGATGCCAGTTCATGTTGCGACACCCCGGCGAATCCGCCAATCGCTTGGGCTTGAATCCCCCAAGTCGCCACAAGGTGGAAACCAACATCATGTCCCCCGATGGCAAAATGCCCGTCCACTTCACCCTGCAAAACTTGCCGTTGTACATGGTCGGTCGCCTGAATGTTTAGCCCCAGGACTCCCATCTCGCAAGTTCTCTGAAGCCTCTTAAAGGTGATCGAAATCCCAAAACTCCCCGGACATTTTTTCCGGACTATTTGTGTCGGTTTGCTTGCAGGAGAATCCAGACTCTGTGATCTTCTGTGAGCCCTTTGGCCTTTTGGACGGATCGCGTCGAAAATAACCTATCGACAATAATCGGGTTGGCCACGAATCCACGCGCCGAAACCGGAAGCTGGCCATCGGAAGTTTGCAATTCGCGGCGATGGTGCTCCCCTGTGGCATCGGACAAATCTTGTGCACGCCTAGCTCTTGTAGGCGCAAGGCTCCATCGATGGGAGCATCCAAAGGGGGTGACGACCTTGCCCCACCGCCTTTGCCAAGCACGAAGCCCCCTCGGTCATCGCCAGTTTCCCTTCTCGTTCTGGCACAGAAGGGATGTCATAATCTGTCAACCAATCTTATCTGCCGGATCGGTCTGCCTGCAAAAGAAACGTGGTTTCGAATTTATCCCTCCCTATCCAAGGCCTTGAATGCGGAATGAAGGGTGCTACCTTTTCGCTCCTTGCGTCCTATAAAGCGATCCGATAATCGCTTTATAGGACGCCGATTCCAGGGGCGAGGACGCTCCTTCTCGAGATGGTCCCTTCAAAAACTCGCACCCAGATCGACATGCCGTGCCATCACGGCGAACTTCCTTCCAAGATTCTTAGCCGAGCATTCCAGAAAGTACAACGATGAACTTCCTTCTCCTGGCTGTATCCTTTGCCTTTGGGGCTCCCACGCCTCAAGACAGCCTCCCTGGTTATCTCCAAAAATCCGCCCACCAGGCAGAACGAAACCGCAAGCTCGAAGCCAAGGCCAAAGACGCCGGATTCGTGGAGTACAAGACGGAGGGCGATCCCTCCATCCACCTCCGTCGCAAGGGGCGTCTGCTGGTTGTCGATGGCAGCCTGACCGGGGCTCCTCTCAAGGCCGATTTGGAACAGAAGGTCGACGCGATCCACCTCCGGCACGGCGGCACAAAACGGCCAGACAAGGGTGGCTGGACTCGCAAGATCGGGACCCTGGACGAAGATGGAGATGTCTATTCCGTCGAGTTCGACGAAAACCTCACGACCGCCGAAGAGATGACCCGCGAGATCGGGAATGGTCGCAAGGGGCGGATCGTGGAGCCCGACCAGTTGGTGCGCCGTCATGGCGACAACGAAGGTCGCGAACTTGCCCGCAGGTATTTTGGCCCCAAGGCCTCCCAAGGGGATGCCGCCAAGGTGGTGATCGCTTTTCTGGACACCGGTCTGGATGGGCTGATCCCGCTCTTCGATGGCTGCATCGTGCCTGGCAAGTTTCTCCTTTCCTCTCCGGTGGGGAAGGACGTTGACAGCACCACCATGGATTACAACGGCCACGGCACGCAGATGGCTGGATTGTCGCTGGGTGTTGCGGGTGTGCTCGACGGCGAAAAACGCCGCAACGTGAAGGTGATGCCGCTGAAGACCATGAATTCAGAAGGCTACGGAGCCTTGTCGGACATGATCGAAGGCATTGGTTGGGCTGCCGACCACGGCGCCAAGGTGATCAACATCTCGGCGGGTGTGGACCAGAAATCGGCGCTGTTGGATCGGGCGGTGCGGATGGCCACGCGTCGAGGGGTTGTGATCCTCGCCTCGGCAGGCAACGAATCAAGGGTGGGGTCGGTGTATCCCGCGGGTTGTCCTGGCGCCGTTTCCGTGGGCTCGGTGGGAGCCAATGGCTGGGTCGCGAACTTTTCCAACCGCGGCAGCGGTGTGGCCATCTACGCCCAAGGCGAAAGCCTCGCGAGCCCGCTGGCAGATCTGAACCGGGATGGAGCATCCGTCTGGGGAGAGGCGTCTGGAACGTCGGCATCGGCAGCGTTGGTCACGGGCGCGATCGCCCTCTACGGAACCCGCGGCATTCCGGCGGTCCAAGCGCGCGACCAGGTTTTGCGCGAGGCGCTGTTGAGGCACGGCTACGACTACTCCACCGAGACCGTGAAGGTGCTGAACGTGGGTGCGTTGCATTGCGGCGATTCCCTGCGCAAGCTAAAGGACTTGTCGGTCAGCGCCTCCTTGGTGCGCACTTCGGTGGTCCCTTCCGAAGAAATTTCGATTCCCCTCCTGATTGCCAACGGGGGTTGCGGTGCCACCCCAGACACGACATTGGTGGTGCGGTTCCAAAGCGATTTGACAACGGTCGACGTTCCCGTAAAAGTGAAGGCTCTCCGGCCGCTGGAAACCGCCAGCGCGAATGTCAAGATTCTGGCCTCAAAGGTGTGCCAAGGCACGTGTTCCGTGTATGCCTCGATCCAGGGAACCAACGCCGACAAGTCCGCCCAGATCCTGGGCAAGATCCAGGTGAGCCCGATTTCGTCACCGGTCGTGACCCTCCACAACGGTTGGGTGGAAACGAACCCGACCACCGGCCGGCGCTTTCTTCGGATGGATCTGGTGAACCAGGGATCTCGGGAAGTGAAAAACCTGGGCCTAAGGCTGGCAGCTCGGCTGGGCATCGAGGAAGGTTTCTTGCGGACTCCCGAAGTGCAAGTGGACACGGTGCGGATCGCTTCCCTGAAGCCGGGAGCGATCGAGCCCATCAAAATCCAGTTGGCCGACACCCTCCAAAGCCAAGATCGTTTCGCTGTCGACGCCTTGGCGTTGGAGGGAAAACAAGCCGTGGGGGAACGACGGTTCGATTTCCAACGGCTCAATTCGGGCGAAGTGAAGATTCTCTACAACCAGATGACCCACGAACGCCAGACCCAGGAAGCGATCAAGCTGTTGGCCATGCACGGGATGAAGCTGGCCGACCTCTCCAACGCGAGTTATTTGGGCGCGACCAGGGAGTGGGATTACGGCAAAACTGCGGTCGTGATGATGGGGACCGAAGAAGGGTACGTGTCGGGGACCACTTACTACCTAGGTGGGGCCGGATACGCCGCCGACGGGATGCGCTGGACAGATTTGAGCCTAATGGCAGGCCTGAATGACATCGATGTAGTCGACATCACCTTCGGATACAGCGGGGCGAACACCTTTGATTCGCACTTTTGGTTGGTCGACAACAGCGACGACGACGGATTGAATTCTATAGGCATCAACCACCATAGTGCATTGACAAAGATCAGGGCCCTCCTTTTTGGGCGGGCGCGTGTGAGCGACTCCCGCTGGAAGTATGGTGCCATCGACCTATACCTCCACGGGAAAAAGAACGCAGCTTATTGGCTATTGGGCCAAGCTGCGCACCTTGTGGGCGATATGTCGGTGCCCGAACATGTAGACAACGACAACTGGCATGGTGTGTGGGGCTCGGCCTACGAGAACTGGATGAAGTCCAACAGCTACCGTTGGACGGCCACCGACGCCTGGAATAACGGCAATGGGGGGATGATCAACCCGTACCGGATCGACGGAAAATTTTGGGCGCTTCCTACCCCTGCGGCCCTGGCCAACAATGATCCAATTCGTTTCTTGATGTACACCACCGCCCAAGTCGCGAACATCTTTCCCTGGTACAGCCTTGGCTGGGCGGGTGGCTTTTACAACGGATTTGACGGCAACAAATACTTGGGTGGCAGCTCGCCACATTATGACCTGTACATGCTCCCTCGCTTTTTGGGACTGCCAAACCACCCGCGGGCAATGCGAGACCTCGGCAAGGACGAAGTCAAGGACCACTGCGTAGGCCTTTTGTGCCGCACGGAATGCCAGGAAGTGGATTGGGTCAGCTTTAAAGAAACCTACAGCGATTGTTGGGATGGTGGCAACGGTCACACAGACCACGACAACACCGACAACGACGGAAGCGATGCCGACGGCGACCTATCTGTGATCGCGGCCAACAGCTATGTCAATGGTATCCGCAGCGTCGCCGGCCTTCTCTACTTTTTCGGCGTCGAGACGGGTCAGTTCCCACGTCGTTGATTTTCTGACCTAAGGACTTCTGTTAGAAGCACTTTAGGTCGGATGGCCGACAGTCGGGCTTGATGACCATCCAGACTGGGCGATTGCCCTCGGAGCTTGCTTCGGGGGTTGTTTTTTGAGGGGACTGTTTGTGGCTGCCGTCGCCTCTGGGCAAAAAATATCTTGACAATTTCTGACGGATTCATTCGGCGACCTGTGATTCGGCGGGCGTGATCGAGGCGAGGGTTGAAATCCGGAATGCCGATGGGGATCTCCGATTGGGTTCGGATTGGACAGGCACTCCTCAATCTAACGGGGATCTGTTTGGATTCAGGGCTTGGCATCTCTAAAATCCCATTTTCCTATTCGGCACGCTGCCTGAAGGATTCGGCGGAATAGGGCATTGTAGGCACCGAGTCGGCTTCCCAAATTTGTCCGCGATCCGATTCGGCTCCGGGTAACGTCCGGACATTTTGTCCGGACTATTTGGGGAAATCGCATTGCAGGGGATTCAAGACTCTGTCATCTTTTGCGAACCCAATGACTTCCCTTGACCCAAGGATCCTTGCCATGAAACGACTTCTTCCCCTCTTGGCACTCCCCGCGCTGGCGATGGCGGCCAGCTTCAACGGCACGGTCCTTGATCTAAATGGAATTCCGCTGCCCGGAGTGGTGGTCAAGAGCCACACCGACTCGGTCACCACCACCCCCGATGGAAAATGGGTCTTGGCACGAAGCACCGGGGTCGCGGCTCGGTCGGCTCCGTCAATTTCTGTCGCCAATCATCTGGTGCTGGAAAATGGTCGACCCAAGGTCTTGTTTGGAAACGTCGATGGAACGGGCCGGAGCGTTTCCGTTACGGGCGAGGGAAAGGCGCCTTTGCTTTCTGCTCTGCGCGCCCTGGGTCCAACCGATGTCGATACGCTCACGGTTTTTTGGAAGGGCAAGCGACTGATCGTTTTGCCGGTTGGAGGCGATACTGGCAACATCCTCTTCAAGATCGATACCGCCTGGAAAGACGACGCGGGAATTCCCTGGAATCCCGTCATCAACTACGGTTCCGTGCAAGACGACCGCGATGGCCAAACCTACCGCACGGTGACGATTGGCACACAGACCTGGATGGCGGAAAATTTCAATTATGCCGTGGACAGTTCGTGGTGGTATCGGGGGCCAGATAGTTCTGCAGGATCGATGAAAAAAGTCACCCTCGACGAGTATCTCACTAGGGGAGCGCGATATGGTCGTTTCTATTCGTGGGCTGCTGCGATGGCTCTTCACGATAGTTGCAATCGGAGCGCTTGTGCCAATCAAGTTCTGGCAAAATGGAGAGGAATCTGTCCGGTTACTTGGCACGTACCCAGCGATAGTGAGATGTTTTTTTTGTTTCGAACGATCGGGGCCTATCCGCGAGTGGGGGGGGTGAATACTGGCTCAGCTCTCAAGGCGACAGGTGGCTGGATAAATCCTTATGGTTGGGATTTGTTCGGCTTCCGCGCCCTTCCGGCTGGGGGACGCTTTGCCGATGGCATCTTCAATGCCGGGCTATTCGGGCATTGGTGGAGTAGCAAGGAAAGCGATGCGAGTTCCGCATGGGAATTTAGGGCCTATTCGGGGGTCGATGGCGTATTCGTTAATGATGGGAACTTTAAGAAATTGGGCTACTCCCTCCGCTGCCTAAAGGACTAGCCAAATTCTGTCATCCGGAAAGGCGCATTCCTTCGCCCGCGATGGTTCCCCAAGGATTGCCAACGTGGGAGCATCGGGCAAGCCTTCGGTCGCCTCGCTTGCCGAGGTCCCACTTGATGTGCCGGCCAACAATCGACCGGATTTATTGTACATTCAAGCGTACAAATTGGTATCTTTGAGCATGGAGGTGCCCTATGAATGTTCTTGAAGATGTGTGCCCCATTTCAGAATTCCGAGAAAATGCAGCCAGTATGGTCGCGAAGGTACGGTCAAACCAGCGTCCGATCATCATTACCCAACACGGCAAATCATCTGCGGTTTTGGTATCAGCGGAATCCTATCAAGAAATGCTGGATCGGATTGAAATTCTTCAAGAAATCAATGAATCAGAAGAGGAATTCGCCCATGGGGGCGGGATCGAACAAAACGAATACAAAAAGGCACTGAAGGCAAAATTCTTTCCATGAGAGTGATCTGGCTCCTTTCTGCCAGGCGTCAACTTGAAGAGATCCTTGCCTACATCGCATCGGATAGCCCTCAAGCAGCCGAGCGTTATGTCGATGAATTGTTCGAACGCGCGAATGAAATGCTTCAATTTCCGGAGATTGGTGCAGTTTACAATGTGAGCGGAAAAAAGGTGATTCGAAAAATGGTCCTCGATCCACACAAGTTTTTGTTGTATCGAAAAGTTGATCACGGGATCATCGTTCTTGATCATCGCGATTCAAGAACGGATTGGAAGAAATAGCCGATCACCCCGCGAAAGTGCCCGCTCGTTTCGCCAGACCCTGGAACAGCGTTCCGAGCGAGGAAGGATCGCCCAAGCACAAGCATAGCTCCTAGCCGCCTTCGTCGCTGGCCACCAGTCAATTGGACAGATTCTGCCGAATTCGTTTAGCGACTTGGGGATCGGGGGGCGCGCTCGAGACGAGTTGGCCTGGTTCGAATCATCTGGAGTCAACCATCTTCACCCACGGACCTTTGCGGACCAGCTCGATGGTCCTCCATTTCCACAATCCGGCATCGAGAGTGACTTGAGCCACTTGAGCCCGAGCGGTCCACGGTTGCCATTGATCGAAGATGAAATTCCCCAGGCCATACCAAACCGGAATCCCCTCGACGATCGAAGGGGAAACGCCGACTTCTTGCTGGACCACATGGGCATGGTGGCCTACCAACGCACTCGCTCCCGAGGCAACCAGAGTGCGTGCCAATCGAATCTGTTGGGAATCAACACCTGGCGAAAATTCGCTTCCCCAATGCAAGGAAACGATTGACGGAATCTGTCGTGAGCGCAAGGTTTGCAGATGCGCTTGAACGCGCGAGGCGTCGGCGCAGAGGTGTCTGGAATCGATTCCGGGCAACACCACCAGGGCCAGCACGGCGATCGTATCGGCTCCCTTTGTCAGCAAGGCCGGTTTGCAAGGATCGCCCGACAAGGAGGCGCCCACTGGGGAAATCTGAGCTTCGTGCAAGGCGCGCAGGGTTTGGGCAAGTCCCGCCACCCCGCGATCCAGGCTGTGGTTGTTCGCCAAAATCGCGTGGGTGAATTTCGCCTTGGCCAGGGTTTTGGCTAGCGACCCATCGCTGCGCAGGGAATAGCGCTTGGGGATTGCGGGCAGGGTGGAATCGCACAAGGGGGATTCCAGATTAACCAGAGCGAAATCGGCCTCGTCTCGAATCGATTGGGTCGAGGTCAACAAAACCGAAGGATCTCGCCCTTTCAGGACAAGGCGCACCCCGCGGTCCACCTGAAGGTCGCCAAAGAAAACTGCCTTCGCCCCGATTAAAAGAGGCGCGAAGACGGCCAAGATCAAAAGCAGCTTCCCGACGGCAGCAAGGCGGATGTGGTCGGGACCGTGCCGGGCGAAACAGAGCTCGAAACTAGGGGCTTTTGCCAGGAGGAACGAGCGGGGATCTTTCCGGACACCAACATTTCATGCCATTTTTTGTCGGTCAACCGTTGGTCACCCACCCACTCGCGATGGCTGAACACGGCGCCTCGCCCCAAATGCAGAAACCCTCCGATCTCCACCACCGCCCACAGCTCGTCGGCAAATCCCGTCGCCTCCAACAAGGGGGTCCCATTGAACGAGTAGACATCGACCGCCGCCGCCGCCAAGTCCTCGTCGCTATGGAAAAAGTCCAAGGGCTGCATCCTGGTGATGCGAAACGTAAGGCTCTCGATTCGGCCCCCAATCCAAAGAATGTCATTCAATTGACTTGGTGTCAATTCCTGTCCATTCAGTTCGCGTTTGGAGGCATCGGCGAGCCATTCGAATTCTGCCAATAGCTCCTTGTTGATTTCACGTCCTTCTCCATCAAAGCCGATTTTCGCAAACAAGGAATCCAATGAGCGGATGGTTTGGGCGGCCCCTTCCCAGAACGCAAGATTTGGATCGACCCACCCCTTGGGATCGGGAGGTGGAGGTCCGCCACCTTCCCCGCATTCGGCGGCCTCGGATTGTTCCTGGTACAGGATGTTCTCTTGCTTTTGCAGGGTCCATCCCGCCAGAGCCGTGACCAGGGTATGACGAGTCCAAAGGGGCGTTTGTTGGAATGGGGGCGCATTGGCCGGAATTTGGAACAAGGTCTGCGTCAAGCGCATTCGCCGCGAATGGAAATCATCCCCCGTTAACAATTCAGGGGTTTTGCGAAGGACCTCAAATGAGTCTTTCCAAGCAGGCCAAGCCTCCGTGACCTTGAGTTCATTTGACAAGATCTGTTGCGCCAGATCCACGCCATTTACAGCGAACACATCCAGTCCACTGGGAAAGGGGCGCTTGGGTGGATTCGATCCGACTTCGATCAATCTTTGCAGGATCTCGGCATCGCCCGACCAGCGCATGGGGAACACCCGCACGAACGATTCGGCCAGATCGGCAGCGGCCACGGAATTCGCTCCCTTGGCATGGAACCGCGAGGGGTTTTTTGCTTCACATTTTTGGAAGATCGCGCTGCGAGCCGATTCACTCCCCGCAAGCAGCGTCAGATTCTGTCCAGTCAGTTCTTCGGCTAGGTCTTGGGGAGAAAGTCCGTTGCGGGGTCCAGAAAAAGCGTCGGCCAAAACCGAAATCTTGTGCAGCCCGATCGGCCCTTGGGGGCCGCACGCAGCCCAGGCGTGGGCCATGGCCAATGCAAGGGGCCATTGAGTGGACCCCAGTTTCAGACGCGCCAAACCCAGCCATTTCAAGGCGCGGAAGTACCCTCGCAGGGAATCATTTTTGTCGTAATGGCCGCGGGGAATCAAACGGCTCCAATCGAAGATCGTATCTCCTACCAAATCGCTGGCGAAACCTTCCCCCTTGATTCCTTTGCCAAAATCGGAAGTCGCACTCCCTTTCAACCCATCGGGCAGCTCTTTCAACGGCTCGTCCTTGCCGGTCAGAAAAGCTTGGGCCAAGTCCACGATGGCTTGCGCTTGAAGAGCCCCATCCTTCAAATCCGGCGTTTTTTCCTGCTGCAATTGCTCGCGCAATTGGGTCAGAGACGACTTCAGCTCACCTATCAATCGATCCTTTTCCAACTCCATAATCAGGGACTTGAAGTGCATGTGCAGAAGTTGGAGGTATATGTCGGGGGTTACCAGCGAGGGGATGCCGTTGTATTGGTTCTGATCGTACACGTTCCACAGCTGCTTGTGATCGCCTTCGATCACCGCAAAGCCAGCCGTATCGAGGTGCGCGAGCAGATCGGCGGGGATCGAGTCGAATTCCCAGCGATTCACCAAATGGCCAATCGAGGCGCGACGGCTTTTGCCGGATCCGATCCACTTTCCTTCTTGGAGCTTGGTTTCTCGCTGCTCCAACTTGTCGAACCACCGCTGTTCCCAAGCGGCCAACTGAGGCTTGAAGTTGGCCGGAATCCAAATGGGTTGGTACCAATCAAATCGATTGAAAAACGCTCGCAACACCATGTCCATGAACAAGAATCCATGCCGGGCGAGGACAAAATTCTTCAGGTACCGGATCTGCTCCAAAGAAAAGCGTGTCAGGTCCAAGGTCGTGTCCATCTGGGGAGGATGAACCTCTTTTGGGAAAGTTTCCCGAAACTCGGGGTCACGGTGAAACGGCAGAAGGTACGACGACAATGTGTCGGGAGGCCCCTTGAACAGGGCCAAAAATTCAGCGTCAGGTACGGTAACCCAAGCCGTCGATTGGGAAGCAGGAGCTCGTCGAATCAGGAAATAAAATCCAGTGACCAGCACCACCAGACTCAAGGCGCCCAGCCACCAGGCACGGCGAAAGGTTTTGGGTTTTGAAGGAAGGGGATTGTTCATCGAGTCCTCTGGGAGAGCTTGGGGAAAGGGGGACATTTTTTGTCGCGAACAAACAACGAGTCGGATTGGAAGCCGAAGGTTTTCCAGCGCCAGCGCACGATCTGCCAAAGCGACCCTACCCGCTCGCGCGCCACAATGCGACCCTTTTCATCCACCGCGAAGGTGTCCAAAATGCCGGCCAGTCGCGTTCCGAGCCAGACAGGCCG
>CAIKAA010000304.1 GCA_903825275.1 uncultured Fibrobacterota bacterium
AATTCCAAACTTTCCTTTTTTCTCCAACTAAAAATATTCATTTTGTTGCGCTGCGCGCACAGCATTAATTTTCTCCTTTTGTTTCATCTAACCCAAAAATCGACTCTACTCCGGTGATCAAAAAGCATCAGCAAACCATAAATTCAATACAATGCAAAACCGTTCACGAATAAACGCCATACTTCACTTCGCTGTGGATGCAACATTCGCGGCAACTTCATTTCTTTCCCTTTGGTATTATCAAATGTGGGTTTCTTGTGGCTGCTGGGAAAGCCCAAAACTACAACTTACCGCGACAATGGTCGGGTACACATTTAGTACTCTATTGGTTGCGCGTCGAAAATTTCACAATTCCCCAAGGGTCATAAAATTAAACATGTGGCTATCTCTGGTTATTTTTAATGCTTACATGATGAATTACCTTATTCAATCAAGCTCGCTAAGTTTTATGTCGGATACGTGCTTTATTCTAATTTCCAGCATCCCAGTTTTGTCGTCGATTGTTCATGCCATTTATTTCGTGTTGTTTTTTGATGGGAGATCTATTTGGCGCGCTTTTAGAAAAGGTTGCAGCACGAACGCGATGTGAGGAGAAAATAAACCAGCCCTGGCACCAAAGGTGCCCTGCCGGTTTCGGAGTGCCGTAGCAGTCGACCTCACTCTGGCGATGCCCTGAGCCTGCCGAAGGGACAGGATTCGGGGGTATCCGACCCGAGGAGAACGAACTGGCCTACCGCAAGGCGATGAGGGCGCGTCCATCCAACTAAGACTGGAGATGGGAAGGAATCGACACCCTTTTGCCCTCCCCTCCGCACGAAAGCCCGAAGCCTCCTCCTCACCTCGCTCGCTTCCGATCAGGATTCCCCAGCTGTCCGCAGGCGGCCATGGCACCAACGCCCTTGGTGCCCCGCAGTCGAGAGCGCTGGCCTGCTTCCAGAAGCCATTGGAGAAACTCCCGCACCCGGGTCTCGGGGGGGCGCTGGTAGGGCGAATCGGGGCCGGGGTTGTACGGGATCAGGTTCACGCAGGCTTTGATTCCGCGCAGGAATTCGACGATTTCCAGGGCGTGAGCGCGGGAATCGTTGACGCCTTCAAGCAGAACGTACTCCACAAACAGCGCATCGCGTGGACGCGGCAAGGGGAACTCCACGAGCGCTTCCCGCAGCTGGGCTAGGCTCCAGTGGCGGTTCACCGGCATCAGCTCGGAGCGCAGGGGGTCGTTGGGGGCATTCAGACTCACGGCCAGGCGCAATCGGGGGAAGCCTTCGGGGGGCGCAAGCGTCGCCAGCCGCGCCAAGCGACGGATTCCGCCCACATGGCCCACGGTGGAAAGGGTGATGGAGGGAAGCGGGATGGCGAGTCCGCGCCGGTCGGACAGGATCCGCACGGCGCAAAGGACGTTGTCGAGGTTGTCCATCGGCTCGCCCATGCCCATGAAGACCACGTTTTCGATGGGTTCGCCCAACACATGCCGGGCCACCAGCACTTGGGCCACGATCTCGGCGGCGGTGAGGTTCCGCAGGTGTCCCAGCCTCGCGGTTTCGCAGAAGGCGCAGCCCATCTTGCATCCCACTTGCGACGACACGCACAGCGACTTGTACGATTTCATCGGGATCACCACCGACTCGGTCTCCAGGCCGTCGCGCAACCGCAGAAGGAACTTGTACGTCGAGCCGTCGCCGCTGCGACCAACGACAGGCGGCAAATGCACGGGGAACTGCGCGGCCACCGCTTCTGCCAAGGACAGATTCTGTCCGTATTCGCTCAAGGCTCGGGGGTCCGCCATTCCGGTGCGGTAAATGGCGCGGAACAGGGCCAGGGCGTGGTACTCGCCCTTACCAAATCGTTCGCCGAACTGGGCGACCAGCGTGGGGAGGTCGAGGCCTAGTGGATCGACGGGTTCGAAGTGGGCCGAAACGGTCATGGTCACCAAAGATGGCAACAATGCAAGCCGCTTCTTTCTGCCCGCCACTTTTCGGCTTGCCACTTGCTCGAATGAGCAGTATCATTTAGATGCAACCTCTACCGGAGTCCTACCATGCTCGAATCGTTTCCAGAGTCCTCTTCCGTCGTTCGATCCTTCGCCTCCCGGTTGGGGCAAGTGACGGTTCCGGCATCCAGCACCGACAGCGTTTCGGCGCCCGCGTTCGATCGGGAGGCGGCATGCTCGTTGTTGGCAAGCCTCGGAGCGGACCTTGGGTTGGGAACCGTCGTTTGCGGCACGCCGACCTCCCCGGCTCCCGAAGGTGAGCTGTTTCCCGTAACGCTCGACGAGGCCACCCGTAAAACCTTGATCGCCTTGGACATGGTCTGGACCAACGGCACTGATGTTGTAGCCGCCTTCGCGCTGCACGATCAAGACGGAAACTGGAGCGGTGTTCGTCGCCTCGCCGATCTCCTCGCCCTGCACCCCAAGCTGAAGGCGTCGCTTTACGTGGTGAGCGTCGCTGCGCTGCGCGATGGGTTGCTTTCAGAAATCCACCGACCTGTGCACCGGCTGCTCAAGAAGCCGCTGTCGGAATCGGTCCGCATCCTGGATTGGACCCGGCTGGAATCGGAAGTCGTCCAGTTGGGCGAGCGCGTCCGTTACCTCAAGCCCGAATTCCTCGAAGGCATCTGTGAACCCGCGACCGCCTGAATGAAGCGAATGGGCCGACGACGCATGTTGCACAGCGGCGTGAAGATTGTTGGTTAGTGCCCCGGCGAAATCGGTAAGGAATTTCGGGAGCAAGTCTTGCAATCCCCGAGTCATGCGCGACCTTTCGTGAGGCTCTTTTCGATGGGCAGATCATTGGTCGCTACCCCGAAAACTTCCAGGTCCTCTGTGCGACGGCCTCGTATGTGACCCAAATCCAATAGAAGGCTCCCCCCTCAGGGAGAGGAGGGAGCCATCGGGGATGCCGGGGATCGGTGGGATAACCGCACGGATGCGGCTTTGAGAACATAAGGCCAGGTTTTGCGGAAAAGATTCGTGGGGCGAAAATGGTCGCAGATTCTGTATCCCATTGGGATACAGGAAATTCGGAAATTTTCAGAAAAAACCGGCTCATCGAGGAAAAAATCATTATGGACGCCGGAGGAGAACACACTGTGGGAGCCGGGAACCTTTTTGATGGCGAACAGACCTAGGTTGGTGCCAGATTGGATCCAAATCAAAGAGGACCTAAAATGACGAGGAAATTTTTCGCGAAGGTGTTGACGGTTTGGGTGCTGGGGTTGTTGGCCTGGTGCCCGGCGGCGAAGGCCGAATCCTATGCTTGGAACAGCGTGGTGATCGGCGGCGGCGGATTTGTCGATGGCTTTGCGTTCCATCCCAAGTCGTCGGGCATTTTGTACGCGCGCACCGACATGGGGGGCGCCTACCGATGGGATGTGGAACATTTCTCGTGGATCCCGATCACCGATTGGATCGGTCGCACCGCCGACAACTACGGCATTCTTTCCATCGCCTTGGATGCCCAAGACACGGGGAAGGTGTATTTGCTGACCGGCAAGTACACCAATAGCTGGAGCAGTGCCTATGGCTATGTGCTGGCGTCCAACGATGGCGGCAAGACCTTTGGGCAGCGAACGGCCCTGCACGGCAAGGTCGGCGGCAATGCCGATGGTCGCGGGGCCGGCGAGCGGCTGGCCGTGGATCCTCATTTGGGGAGCGTTCTTTACTGGGCCGGGACAAGTTGGGATTCGGTCTGCTGGGGGTGTGGGGTGCAGGATACCTGGCGCAAGGGTGCGCTTTGGAAAAGCGCCAACGGCGGGCAATCCTTCGATTCGGTCTCCAGCTTTCCCAACGGCAATGGCCTGTTTGTCTTGTTCGACCCAACTTGCGGCACGACGGGAGTGGCCACAAAAGAGATTTATGCGAGCTTCGACAGCTCCAATGCCCAAGCACCCGCCATTTGGCACAGCCGCGATGCAGGCCTCTCCTGGAGCCTTCTTCCTGGGCAGCCTCCCGACCTATTGGCGACCTATGGAACCGTGGCGGGAGCCAACATCTTCTTCAGCTTCAACAACGGACTGGGGCCCAATGGGATCACCAAAGGAGCAGTCTACCGTTACCATCCCCAAGACAGCTCTTGGACCAACATCTCTCCGGTCAAGAACCCCACCTTTGGATATGGCTCGGTCAGCACGTGTGGCCAAAACCCCGCCCGGTTGGTGGTGAGTTCCGTCGATTACTGGAATCACGACGAAATTTGGCTTTCCAACGACACGGGAAACACCTGGACCAAAAAACTTTCGGTGGGCACCTTGGACAATTCCTGGGCGATGTGGTCCACGGCGCGCCGGCCCCACTGGCTGGCTTCGGTCCAGTGCGACCCCTTCGATTCCAGCGTGGCCTTGTTCGGGACGGGTTATGGACTGTTCCGCACTTCCGATCTTTCGGATTCCAAACCGACCTGGGCCTTTGCCGATTCCAACTTTGAGGAGCTGTCGGTGAAGCAGTTGGTAAGTCCGCCGGTGGGGGCACCTTTGGTGACGGCAGTCGGTGATCAGGGCGGATTCCGCCATGTTCGTTTGGACCAAGCCCCGACCCAAGTCCATCTGCCCGATGTGGGAACCACCCTCGCCCTCGAAGTCGCCTGGAACAAGCCTTCCATCTTTGTCAAAGCGTCTGGTTCGGCGGGGGCTGGAACGACGTTTGGGGCCATCTCGACCGATTCTGCCAAGAGCTGGACCTCCTTTGCCACCCAGCCTCCCGGAGTGGGGGTTGTCAACGGTGGGGGCGTTCGATCGATCGTCCTTGCATGTGACGCGAGTTCGATTCTTTGGACGGCGCCCAATACCAGTGGTCCCTACTACTCGAAGGACAACGGCGCCAGTTGGAAGGCTTCCACGGGTGGCCCAGACGCTGCCGTGATCGCGACCGTCGCGCCGGTGGCCGACCGGGTGAATGGACAAAAATTGTACATCCTGGACCAGCAGAACGGAACCGTCTACCAAAGCCTGGATGGCGGCGCCACCTTTGCGGCGGGCTTTGCGGACCTTCCCAAGCTGCCCTCCTACGGCACCGACGACGGTGTGATGACCGCAGTTCCAGGCGTCGAGGGCGACCTGTGGGCCACCACCGGAGCCGGTGGCTTGTGGCACAGCGTGGATGGAGCGACGACTTTTGCCAAGACCAAGGGCGTGACAGCGGCGTACCTGGTGGGGATTGGCAAGGCGGCCCCGAACAAGGCCTATCCCTCGGTGTATCTCTGGGGCACGGTCTCGGGTGTCACGGGTGTTTTTCGGTCGATCGACTCGGCCAAGACCTGGACCCGCATCAACGACAATCTTCATCAATACGGGATTCTCCACCACCTGGTGGGCGACATGAACGTCTTCGGCCGCGTCTACCTCGGGACCGAGGGACGCGGGGTGATCTACGGCCAACCGGACAATACGAATGCGGTACACCTCCCGGTGCGTCCAGTGAATTCGCTGCACCGCAACGGAAACGAGATCGTCACTTCTGCGGGGACAAAAATTGTCTTATTCGGACTTCGCGGGAATCTCTTGCGCCAATCCGAGAGAGTCGGGTTGGCGGAGCGCCTCAGCTTGTCGGGCTTGGTTCGCGGAATCTATGTGGCGCGTTCGGGCAGGGATGCCTTGACATTGGAAGTGGTACGCTAATCTGAAACCTTCCCCGACCAGTCTTGGGGAAGGCGATCTAGCTCACCGCGCGCTCAGCCGCAACAGCCTGACTCCCTGCTCGTTGGTGGGACCGGCGAGCGCGTCGCGGGAGAAGCACCGCATCACCATGTAGCGAACCGGAGTCGGGCGATTTCGCACGATGGTCCCGATGGGAACCAGATGGAGTCCTAGGCCGTTGGTGTCGGGCATTTCCAAAACAATTCTGCCTGCGGTGTCGTAGAGCGACAACCCCGAGGAAATTTGCGTGGCCAGATCGGGGAGCGGATCGGGAACAAAGCGCAACTTGACATGCGGGGTCGGTCGCATGTGGACATCGGTGGAGGTCACGCCGTACTTGCGCAAGGTTTCGCCGATGGTCTTCTGGTTGTTTTTCCAGATGCAGCGCAACGGGTCCTTGCTCTCCTCGCAACCCAGCGGAAGCGAATCGTCAGCGACAAAAAAGGTCGTGGCGAACAATTCCTCGGGGTCGAGAAATTCCGGATCGTGGAGATCGATCGCGTAGCGGAATTGTTGTTCTTCGGGAGAATAGGACGAGGAAAGAATGGCGACGTCGCCATTTTTTGTCCACCCGATCAGGCGGCTTTGACAGCATAAAAGATCGGAGGAGTCGCGCTGGTAACCCCATTGGTGGATGGCCGTGGTGGGGTAGGGCGGCGGTGGTGGCGGTGGGGGAGGAGCCGGTGGACGTTTGTGTTTGTTGGCAGCGAGTGTTCCTGCCAGCAGCAGCAACAGCACAACCCAGGAGGAGCGAAAAAATACAGCCCGAAACATGGCAACTCCCATAAGTCAAAATGGTCGCGAATCTGGGATGCAAATGTAGCTGAGTCGCACCGGGGACGGAATGGGGAAAGGGGGGCTGGTTGTTGGAAAAGATCGGATCGACCTACATTGGTTGGTCATGATCACCCTACTCGTGCTCGCGCAGATGGTTTGGACAAGCGACGCCAACGCCTCGTTGGAAGACAGCCTTTTTGCCTCGGAAAACCAGGTCAAATCGGATTCGATCCCGATCCTGCCAATGGGCCGATCGGTTGCTTCGGGGGCGTCCTCAAACGACGCGGCGACCTCCAAGAGCCTGGGGATGTCGGGCCAGATCCAGACCTCCTGGCGCACTCGATTGGTTCGCGACGACCTTCCTGCGGACTTGTCGCGCTATGTGGAGGCGTTTGTCTCCCAGGAATTCGAAACCGCCGGCCGTTTGGATCTGGACGCACCGCTCCCCGATCGGTCGCGCGCCCATCTGACCTTGGAGCTGGATCATTTGGCTTCTCGGGATACCGCCTCCTTCGCGATGCGCGAGGCCTTCGTGGATGCCAACCTGCTCGACTTCTTTTGGGTCCGGGCCGGCAAACAGGTTTTGCAGTGGAGCCGGTGCCAACTCTGGACTCCCGCCGATCTGGTGAATGTCGAGGCACCCCAGTTCCAAGCCAGGCTCGGGGCTCGCGAAGGAGTCACCGGAGTTCGGGTTCACCTTCCGGTCGGAGCCCAGTTCAATCTTTATGGATTCGCCGACCTGCGCGGGGTTTCCAAGCCTTCCGACATCGCGATGGTCGGGCGGATGGAATTCACCCTGCCCCACACCGAAGTCGGGGTGACGGGCCGGCAACAAGACGGCAAGCGATTTATTCCGGCCCTCGATTTCTCCAGCGGGTATGATCGCTGGCAGTTGGCGGGCGAAGCGGCCTGGCTCGCTCCAGGCACGTTGATGACGGTCGAGGAAAGCGGCAACACCGCCTGGATCATTCCCGTCGACCACCGCACTCCTCAAGTGTCGTTGTCGATCAATCGGCCCTTCGATGCCTTGGGTCGCACCGACCGTTTGCGGTTGGGAGCCGAAGGGTTTTGGAATCCCGAAGGCGAAGCAGATAACGTCTTCCGTCCCCTGACTTCTATGAATTTTCGCCGTCCGGTCTTTTTGGGCCGCGACACGATCCGCTCCGGACCCGAAGCTGCCCTGCGGGTGTTCGGCGGTGCCTACCGTCCCTACCAACTCGGGCAGTGGTATTTGATGGGCTACGGCATCCTTGCCGACGCTCCCGTGACCTCTTCCAGCCTCAAGCTTTCGGTGCTCGGAAATCTTTCCGACAACTCGTGGTTGGGATTGGTCGAATGGGATTGGGAAAGCCTTCACGGCTTGACCGTTGGGTTGTCTGCTTCCACTCCCTTTGGAGCCTACCCCGCCGAATTCACCTGGACCAGCGAGTGGCTCTCCTTGCGCGCCGATTTGGGGATACGCTTCTAAACCACCCAGCGCGCCAGTTTGGGCGCGAACCTGCGCAAGAGCCAAGTGACCAAAAGGGCCGATGCGAAGGTGGCCCAAGGTTGGACCAATTTTGGCAAATGGGTGTGTTCAATGTAGAGGCGATCGAAAATAATGTGGATCAGGTACACGCCCAGCATGCACCCAGAAATCTTTCGGACATCCCAGGCTTTGGGAAGTTGGGGCGGCCAAATCAAGATCCAGGCGCATAGGGCAAAGCCCACCGAGTAGCAGATTCCCACACCGACCACCTCGCGGGCGAGGGCGCTGATCAAAGCGAGGGCGATGGCACCCAGTCCTAGGCGAACCCAAAGGACCGGGAGATTTTTGGCGCAGGCCAAAAAGATGCCCAACAAGAGTCCCAACAGGGCGTGGCAATACTGGACCGTGGGGTAGCCGTGAAGGTCGGACCAGGCTCTCCAAGCCGGGGCCGTGACCAAGAGCGTGATCGACCCTAGGGCACAGGCCGGTCCCAACCACTCCCGCCGCAAACGCGGGATGGTCAGGTCGATGCCAATTGTGGCGAAGAACAAGAACGGCAGGTACCAAAGGTGGATTTGGGTTCCGGCAAGCAGACCGTTGATCCAGCCACGATCCGTTTCCAAAAGGTTGCGGTCCACCAAAAAGTTTCGAAAACCGTAGGCGACCATCCAAAAGGCCCAAGGAATCAAGAGGCGCTGGGAACGTTGAGACAGAATTTGTCTGATTGGCTGGGGTGCCTTGGCGCGGATCGTGGCGAGGTAGGCGGATAGAATCAAGAAGACGGCGAGTCCGCCATATCCGATCCCGGTGCGGTCGAACCCCGAATGGAACCAAACGATTCCGAACGCCGAAAGGATTCGGAGAATCTCGATGTCTTGGCGGATAGGGGGACGAGAGGATTTGTCTCCCTCCCCGAAGGAATCGTTTTTCTCGACGAGAGGCGGCCGATCCAACGTGTCGGTCGGGGTTTCGGATTGCGGCGACATCCTTGGATCTATCCGAGCTCGTCAAATGGGAGAGGGGCTTTGGAGCACAATTCCCGCACCAAATCGGCCAATGCCAAATGGCCGCCGCGCTCCCGTAGGGTTTCTTCCAATACGCCAAGCCCCGGAGCCAAAAACTTGGCAAACCACGGCAAGCCTTTGCGGCGCGACAAGAAGCCGTAAGCGCCCAAGGCTTGCATCACCCGCTGCAGGGCGGCGTCCAAAAGCTGTTCCCAGGCCTCGTCTGAGGAAGGCGCAGGCGACAAGTCCAAATACCTCTTGAACAATTTCTGTCGCAGCGAAAGGGGCATGGCCACGTAGGGATCCCAAAGCAAGGAGGCCAGGTCGTACCAACGGCTTCCGGGACGGGCGCCCTGGTAATCGATGAACCAAACCTTGTCGGGGCGGCACATCAAGTTCTGCGATTGGAAATCGCGGTGCATCAATCTCCGGTCGTGGTGTTCCACCCGAACTGCCAGATGGTGCAGCTCGGCCAAAAGGGTTGGTTCGGCCAAGCGTTCGGGAGGCAATCCGTAAGATTCTTCGGCGCAGCGGCGGGAGAAATAGCTGGATTCCCAAAGCAGGGGCCCTAGGTCAAAGACCCGGTTCACCAAATCGGGGCAATGACTCATGTCGCGCGTCCCCACCTCTTGCCAGCGCGCCAGCGCGGCCAAGGCGGGAAGGTAGGCGCGCTCCAGGGCGTCGGCGTCGCCGGGGCCGGGAAATCCCGCCTCGTGGGCTTTTTGCAAGAGCAAGGTCGAACCAAGGTCTTCCAGCACCACCTGGCGCACCGCATCGTCGGAGCCGAAAATGTCGGGAACCTCCAATCCGCAAGAACGCAAGTGGCGCGAGACGGCAAGAAATCGATCGTAGTCGGCGTCCTGGGAGTGACTGACCAAAAGGATGTGGGATCGCGGGGCTTGGCCGATGCGCCAATAGACGCGTCCCGAACCTGCACTGCCCGCCACTGCGACCTCGAAGGGTGGATGGTAGCCAAGGTCAGACAGAATTTGACTGATGATCGGAGAAAGCACCGGAAGAGCGCGCGTGGTCATCGTGGATCCCAAGCCAGGTCGCCGCCGGGATTGCGAAGAACATTGGTCAAGGTTTCCGAACCCAATACTTCTGCGCCAGGGAACACGAACGAGTTTTCCAAGCTCGCACCGGCTTCCAGACGAGCGCCAAATTCGACGGCCGAGCCAGGGCCGACGTGGGCATTCGGATGCACATGGGCATCAGGATCGATCCATCGAACCAAACCACGGCGTTGGATTTCTTCTTGGATGGCTCGACCCAAATCGTCCGGAGTTCCCAAATCGTCCCAACGAGATTCAATCGGGGCTTTCCAAACCACCACGCGCTTGGATTGTTCCAGAAAATCGTGCCAAATTTCCTTGACGCTGCGAGGGTGTTGGGGGTCTCCGCCCAAATCCTTGGTGCGGTAAAACGCGATGCCAGAAAATGTCCAACGGCGCGACCCCTCGGGCGGGAGCGGGGCGCGCGGGTGCCCGAGCACGCCTGCGAAGATTCCGTCGAGCTCCACCACGGTGTTCACCCAAGGCCGGTCCACCACCACCAGGGTCGCGGCGGCTTGGGTTTCCAGGTGGGTTTTCCAAGCCTCGGACAAATCGATGTTGTGGAGAATGTCTCCGTTGTGGACCAACAGGTGATCGGCCAGGAGCTCGCCCTCGAAGGCCAATCGGGCCAGCGCACCCCCGGTGTCCAACAGGACCGGTTCGACCTGGACGTGGTCCAGGGATCGCGCTTCGGCCCAGGCCAGAATTTGTTCGGTCAGGTGATGGGCATTGGCCAAAAGGCGCACGGGGTGCAAGGCTTCGCAAGCTTGCAAGGCGTGGTCGGCGATGGTCATCCCCGCAATGGGCAACAGGGGCTTGGGGCAAAGATCGGTCAGGGGGCGAAGCCGTGTTCCCTTGCCGGCACACAGGATCAGGCATTCAAGACGGTTCATTTTCAGAGCTTTGAGAAGCGTTGTGTCCCAGCGACGAGAAAAAGCTCAGGCCGATCAAAACGATGCCGATCCCGCCCGAGACCACTTCGGGTACATGCACGCCCAAAGCCCCGGTGAACAAGAGGAGGGCCAAGGCCCCGATCGCCCAAAAGGCCCCGTGTTCCAAATAGCGGTATTTGGAGAGCGTCCCCGCTTCCACCAAGTGGATCGTGATGGAACGCACGAACATGGCTCCAATCCCCAGGCCCAAGGCGATCAAAAACAAGTTGGAGGTCACCGCGAAGGCGCCGATCACCCCGTCGAACGAGAAGGAGGCGTCCAAGATTTCCAAGTAAAGGAAAGCCGCCAGCCCCGAAGAAGCTTTGGAGGGGCCGTGGTCGGCTTCGCCGTTTAGGACAGAATTTGTCGCCTCGACCAAAAGAAACACGAAGATTCCCACCACCGCCGCCAGAACGAAGGAGGCTCCTTGGCCATGAGGCACAAACTTGTAGAGGGAAAAAACCAAAGTGAGGGTCGAGACGACGCAGATCGATTCCACTCTCCCTGCTTTGGCCATGAAGGGCTCGATCCACGGCAGCCAATGAAGTTCCTTCTCTTCGTCCAGGAAAAATTTGGTGAAGACCATCCACAGAAAGGCTCCGCCAAATCCCGCGATCAACAGGTGTTGCTCGACCAGGATGCGCTGGAATTCCGAAGGCCGTTCCCAAGTCATCCGCAACACGGTGAGGGCCGACAGGTCGCCGACCGCCCAAACGATCACCAAGGGGAAAACGATCCGCATCCCAAACACCGCGATGACCATCCCCACGGTGAGGAACATGCGTCGCCAGAAGCTGTCCATGCTCTCCAAAATGCGGGCATTGACCACGGCGTTGTCGAAGGAAAGGGATGTTTCCAAGGCGCCCAACATCAAGGCCGTGAACATCGCGGCCAGACCTTGGGCCATACTTCCGGTGCGAGACCCGATCCAAAATGCGACGGCCAGCGCCACTGCCGCAAAGGCGGTGCTTCCACCGTAAGAACGCAATCCCTGGCGCAGAAGGGACATGAATCAACCTTGGTTCAGTTTTAGGGGGCGAGACGTCTCAACAACTGTTCCACGGCTTCATCGATGGAAACCGGAAGGGGAACATTCTTCAAAACGCCTTGGGCGCGCAGGCGATGGAACAATTCTGCCGAGGGCGGCAACGTGAGTCCGGCTTCTTGCAAAATGTCGGGCTTTTCCAAAATGTTGTGCGGCGAACCGTCGGCGATGATTTCGCCTTGATCGAGGACGATCACGCGGTCGGCGAGTTGGATGGAAGGTTCAAGGAGGTGGCTGGAAAAGACCACGCCCAATCCGCGCTTGGACAATTCCTTCAAAATTCGCCCAACCACGCGCACCCCTGCGGCATCGAGTTCGGCCAACGGGTCGTCCATCAAAACAACTCGAGGTTTTCCGATCAAGCACGACGCCAAGGCGATGCGGCGGCGTTCACCCACCGACATTTCGTCCAAGTACCAATGGCGGGCATCGCGCAACCGCACCACGTCCAGAGCCTGGCTCACCCGTTGGGGGATCGCCGCGCCCGTCAATCCGGAAAGCCGACAGGCCCGTGCCAACTCGTCTTCCACGGTGGGGCCGATCAGGGATTTTTCGGATTCGGTCCGAACAAAGGCCACCCAATCGTCCACTTTTTCATCGGGAAGTTCCTCGACTTCCACGCCACCCAGCCGCACCGAGCCTTCGGAAGGAATCAGAAACCCCCCGAACAGCTTGAGAAGGGACGTCTTGCCCGAGCCATTGGCACCGGCGATCAAAAGCACTTCACCGGCTCGTACTTCGGCTCGGATACCATAGACTGCGGTGTTGCCCGCGTCATAGGCGTATCCCACCCCTTCCATCTGGAGCACAACACTTTGGTCGCTCATGGGTTGTTCACGCCTCCCGCGGTCAGGTTCAGAAGGTAAATTGGACTCACACAAGAGAGCAAACGCAAGGGGGAATCGCCACGCTACTGGTCAAGGTCTGTGGAATCACCACGCTGGAAGGGGTCGAAACCTGCTTAAGAGCGAGGGTGGACCATCTCGGTTTCAACTTCGTGAAGTCCAGCCGGAGGTACGTGGACCCCCAGCAAGCAAAGCGGCTTGCCGAAAGGGCTCGCGGCCACTGCAGCACCGTGGGCGTGTTCCTGAATCCGACCCGGGAAGAGGTCCAGAATGTCCTTGAAATGGTGCCTCTGGACATCCTCCAACTCCACGGATTGGAAACCCCGGATTTTTGTGCTTCCTTGCCCCTTCCGGTCTGGAAAGTCTTCGCCGTTGGTCCGGGATGGGATGTTGCCGCACCCGCTTCCTACGTCGGCGTCGCGGCAAGGTTGTACGATACGGCCTCCAAACTTGGGGTTTCTGGGGGCACCGGGAAGGCGTTTGACTGGAGCCAATTGCCGGGCAATCCCGGGCATCCGTGGTATTTGGCCGGGGGTCTGAATCCAGAAAATCTTTCTGAAGCTCTGGAGATTTGCAAGCCCGATGGCATCGATCTCAATAGCGGCGTCGAATCGTCCCCTGGCCTGAAAGATCCACACAAGCTGGCGGCGGCCATGGCCATCGTTTCCGCTTGGCGCGCCAAAGAAAACGTCTCGACCTTTCCCGGTCGCCTTGTTTCGAATGTGGAGGTGGATGGCCGGTTCTGGCCGTGCTGGAAGCTGGACCGCGAAGTCCAATCCCTGGATCTGGAGACCAGTGGTTTGTTGGACTTGTTGGAGATTCACGATTATTTGGTGTTGGATCTAACCAATCGCGAAGGCGATGCCGTGGACCTCGCCCATGAATTGATGCATTGGCAGATGTTGGCCTTCGAGCGGGGTCGCCACCTCAAATTCAGGGTTCCCGAAGCCTTGCTGGAGGTGCTGCTGCGCAGTTCCTTGACCCCACTTTTGGAAATCATCGATTGATGGACGCCCAAAGATTGAACCTCGAACCCAGGTTTGGTCACTCATGCACTGTGACGCGTTCATTTTGGATTGGCATTGGGTTGCTTTTGGCAAGCGCTTCCTGGGCAGACCTGCTTTGGGATTTCAAGTCGTTTGACAACCGCCCCGGCACGGTCAATGGGATCTATGCCTACTCCTACCCCAACCCCACCGACCCCCAGAGCCAGAAAACGCCCTTCCACAAGGCGAGCTTCGAGTGGGCCAACAGCGGGCCTGGGTTGACCAAAGGGAATCCCGGGGCGCGTTTGAATTTTGTGCTGGATGGCAAATCGTACCCGTCGGCGGGATTCGGGCTGATGTTTCCCGATGCCCAACCCTTGGATTTGCGTTCCCTGCAATCGATTCGCCTTCACTTGTCTTCGAGCAAAACCCGCAAAATCCGGATTTCCATGTCCTCGGCGAATTCGGTTTACAAAAATGCCTTGGACACGGGTGTGGACCTGGGGCGCGACACGGTGGTGGGGCCCAAAGGCGTGGATTGGGTCATTCCCACCGGCAATCTTTCCTGGCCGAGCTGGGTCACCGATCTTCCCGCGATTTCCGAGGACGAAGTCCTTTCTAGCACCTATGCCATCCAACTGAACGTTTCCTGCCAAGCTCCTGGTGGGGCTTGCGACAAAGATTCTGGCTGGATCGTTTTGGACAGCATGCGCCTTCAAGGTGTGGGCGGGGACTGGCCCGCGCCGCCGCAGGGCCAGGGATGTTTTGGCGATTCGACCGAACTGTCGAAATTCAACTCGGGGAATCCGAAACAAAACGGATTAGG
>CAIKAA010000305.1 GCA_903825275.1 uncultured Fibrobacterota bacterium
TGGATCAAAGTTTGGGAAGGGTCGCCCGTTGGGTGCTGGCGATCGCATAAGTGCGTCCTTGTTCGTCGACCAAAGCCGTCGAGGTCATCGAGATGTCGATGACGGAGTCGTTTTTGGCGATCCGCTGGGTGTGGGCGATTTCCAATTGCTCGGCGCGGCTAAGGTCGAGGGTTTTGGCGAGGACATCCACCCGCAGAGGGAGGGGAATCATGTCGCGAATGTTTTTCCCGAGCGCTTCCTCTTGGGTCCAGCCGTACAATTTCGTCGCCGCGGGATTCCAAGACACGATCTTTCCATCCAGGTCGTGGACGAGAATGGCGTCTTGGGCATCGCGCACGATCCGGGCCAAATGAACCAGCTCATTGGCTTGCTGGAGAGCAGCTTCGGCGGATTTGCGGTCGGAAATGTCCACGAATGTGACCACCGCGCCCTCGATCACGTTCTCGAGGGTGCGGTAGGGACGGATTTGCATGGAATTCCACCGTCCCTCCGTGGTTCGGACATCCATCTCCACGGGGATCAGGCTGTTCAATACCGCTTTGATGTCTTCTCCCAGCCGGTCGTAACCAATCAAATTCATGGCGATGTGGTGGATGGGCCGTCCCAAATCGCTAGGAATCAAATTGATGATCCGGGTTGCGGTGGGGGTGAATCGCAACAGGCGCAGCTGGTTGTCGACAAAAATTGTCCCGATCCCGGTTCCGGAAAGCAGGTTGTTCATGTCGTTGTTGGCGCGCGTCAGGTCGGTCACCTTGGATTGCAATTCGGTGTTGACGGTGGCCAATTCCTCGTTGACCGATTGCAGTTCTTCTTTCGAGGTTTCCAGCTCTTCGTTGGTGGATTGCAATTCCTCATTGATCGACTGCATTTCTTCGTTGGCGGTTCGCATCGCCCCATTGGTCGATTCCAATTGATGATTGGCCGCCTGCAGAAATTCTTCCTTGGTCCTCAGTTCCAGCTTCAAGTTTTCGATCTGGGAATCGGCATCGGTTCCGAGGGGGGCTGTTTCGGGAAACGAAAATTTGGGCGGGTGATCTCCCAGCGGAGCGGTTTCCAAAATAACGAGAAAGAGTTGTTGATCTCCTGGCGCGCTTGCCTTTGACTCGGCGGGAAGGATGGTCAAATTGACCTTGGTGAAGTGTCCGTTGGTCCGAACTTGCAAGCCATGCAGCCGGACGATCTCCCGGGTGTTGGAGACCTTTTGCAGTGCCCAAGTCAGTTCCAGCATCAGGCCTTCGCGTGCCATTTTCAGGATGTTGCTGGTTCCCATTTCGCCCGATTGGGGTTCCAAGAACATCCCGGTGCGCCCGTGCAGGTAAAGGATGTCGCCTTGGCCATTCACCAAAGCGCTGGTCGGGGCCACCTGGTGCAAGATGGTGCGTTCGACCAATTCCCTGAGGGGAGGACGGATGGGATCCGCGACCTTTCCCGTTTGCCGATGGAGAGCAAAGGCTTGGGTCGTGGCTGGGAAAGATCTTTGGCGATCGGAGGTTCCTGGTGGTCCCAAATTCGGGTAGAAACGACGATAGATTTTGGCTTTGCGGTCCACCGGCAAGAACAGGTCTTCAAAATTGCCGATCGTTTCCGAGCCTCCCAAAAACAAGATTCCGCCAGGGTTCAGAGCGTAATGGAACAAGGGGAGGATCTTTTTTTGCAAGTCGGCATCGAAATAGATCATCAGGTTGCGACAGCACAAAAGGTCGAGCCGAGAAAAGGGCGGATCTTTGATCAGATCGTGCTCGGAAAAGATGAGCATGTCCCGGATGTTCTTTTGGATCCGGTAGCCGCCGGTGACGGAGTCGACGGTAAAAAAACGTTCCAGCCTCTCGGCCGAAATCGCCGCGACAATGCCGGTCGGAAATTGTCCGGTGCGGGCCTGGGCGATGGAACGAGAATCGACATCGGTGGCGAAGATCTGCACGGTGCAGTCGCTTTGGGCCTTGTCCAATTGTTCTCGCAGCAAAATGGCCACGGAGTACGCCTCTTCGCCCGTGGAGCAGCCCGCCGACCAGACGCGAATCACGGACTTGGACGGCTTGGAAGCGACCAGGGCCGGCAAGACGTTTTGTTCCAATTCGTGGAAGGCGTCTGGATCGCGGAAAAAATGGGTCACGCCGATCAGGAGCTCGCGGAAGAGGGTGTCGGCCTCCAGGGGGGTCTGCTGCAAAAACTTGGCGTACTCTTCCATCGAATCGATTTGCTGGATGTCCATCCGCCGTTCGATGCGGCGCAAAACCGTGTTGATCTTGTACTGGGAGAAGTCGTGCCCGGTTTGGGAACGGAGCAAGACAAAGACCTTCCTCAAGGCATTTCCAGGAGCCAATTTGGGAGCCGAGGGCGTTTTTGAAGATTTAGCGAGCGAATGGGAAGTGAAGTCCGTCAGCTTGGTAGGCATTTCCGAAGGCGCCAATTCAAAATCCACCAGCCCCGTGGCCAACAGGCTTCGGGGCATTCCATCGTACTCGGTGGACTTGGGGGTCTGGGCGATCAACAGGCCGCCTTGCTCGCTGATCGACCGCCCCCCGATGGTCCCATCGCTACCGGTTCCGGACAGTACAATGGCGATGGCGCGTTCACCTTGGTCTAGGGCAAGCGATTTGAAAAAGAGATCGATGGGGTGTCTGCGACCGTGAGGGAGTTGGGGCTCGATCAGATGGAGCTGACCATTCCCCAGGGCCATGTCGAATCCAGCAGGAATGACGTAAATGCAGTTGGGACACACGGCCATCCCGTCTTCCACTTCGAACACATCCATGTTCGTGTAGCGTTTGATCAGGTCCGACAGAATGCTTTTGTGGTCTGGGGCGAGGTGCTGGATAACCACGAAGGCCATGCCCATTTCGAAATTTTGGGGAATGGCCGAAAAGAATTGTTCGAAAGCGGCCAAACCACCAGCAGATGCGCCGATCCCGACAACAGGAAAATCAAAA
>CAIKAA010000306.1 GCA_903825275.1 uncultured Fibrobacterota bacterium
GTCCGACTTCAGGGCACGAATGTGGAAGAAGGCAGGAAATTGTTGAGCGAATCGGGACTCGCCCTGATTTCGGCCGACGGTCTGGACGACGCGGCGAAGAAGGTATCCGAAGCCGCCAAAGGGGTGAGCGCATGAGCATCTTCGTCGACAAAAACACCAAGGTCGTCGTGATTGGTTTGACGGGTAAAGCGGGATCCTTCCACGCTGCCCAGTGCAAGGCCTACGGGACCCAAATCGTGGCTGGCGTCACGCCGGGCAAGGGCGGAATTCTGCACGACGGAATCCCCGTCTTCAACACCGTCCATGAAGCCGTCAAAGAGACGGGCGCAGATTGCGCGCTGATCTTCGTGCCGCCCCCGGGCGCTGCCGATGCCATCGTGGGATCCGCCGACGCCGGAGTCCCGTTCATTGTCGCCATCACCGAAGGCATCCCGGTGTTGGACATGGTATGGGCGCGCAAAGAAGTGGACCTTCGTGGTTCCATTTTGCTCGGGCCCAACTGCCCCGGCATCGTGACTCCTGGAGAATGCAAGATCGGCATCGCTCCCGGCTTCATCCACAAGCGCGGCAAAGTGGGCATCGTGTCGCGTTCCGGCACCCTGACCTACGAAGCGGTTTACCAAACCACCCAATTGGGTTTAGGGCAGTCCACCGCCGTTGGCATTGGCGGCGACCCGGTCCATGGCTTGAACATGGTCGATGTGCTCAAGCGTTTCAACGCCGACGCCGAAACCGAAGGCATCATCCTGATTGGTGAAATCGGCGGTCCCGACGAACAAAACGCAGCCAAGTACATCAAAGAAAATGTGAAGAAGCCCGTGGTCAGCTTCATCGCCGGTGCCGCCGCCCCCACGGGCAAGCGCATGGGCCATGCAGGCGCGATCGTGGAAGGCAAGAGCGGAACAGCCCAGGCGAAGAAGGAGGCCCTCAAGGCCGCCGGAGCGCACGTGGCCGAGACCGCCGCGGACATCGGGCCCTTGATGAAAAAGGCCCTGGGCTAAGATGGTTTGTTGTAGGGTCTAGGGTGCCTAGACCCTACATTGGATGGATCAGGAAATGATTGGGCCTTTGTTCCTTCACCGGAACAAGGGCCTTTTCATTGGGGCCTCCCGCATTGGGGCCATGGAGGTTTGGGGTCGGGAGCTTTGGGGCCATTTTCGATCCATTCTAAAATTCATCCGTGTTTCATCCCCACCATCCCCGGTTCCTGATCTTAAATTGGCACACCCCTGATCGTGGGGCCGAGGCGCAAGACGCGCACCGGGCGACAAACCTCCCAGAGACGTGGAGCGTGAACAATGCGCAAATGGCGGATCGAAGACTCGCGAGAGTTATACAACATCGGCGGATGGGGCATCCGCTACTTCGACATCAACGACAAAGGACACGCGATTGTCCGGCCGCTGAAGGAGAAAGGGCCAGAAATCGACTTGGTCGAGGTGATGCAGGACCTGGAACTGCGGGACCTCTCGACGCCAGTTCTGCTGCGCTTTCCCGATATTTTGGACCACCGCATCGAGCAGATTTTCAGTTGCTTCGAGAAGTCCTCCAAGGAATACGATTTCCAAGCCAAGCACTTCAACGTCTACCCCATCAAGGTGAACCA
>CAIKAA010000307.1 GCA_903825275.1 uncultured Fibrobacterota bacterium
CGCGAATGAGGTACACCCCACTGGCGGCCACCTTTAGCTCGGCGATCCCGTTCCAGGCCAACAACGCTTCGTAGTTGCCGCGCCGGTCGGTTTCCACCTGACCCGACAACACCGCGTTCGCCAAGGGTTGGAGATCGATGTTGGCGACATGGACTCCAAGATTGTCGTAGATGTAGGCGGCGCCGATCATGGCCCGGTTCAAGCGCAAGATGACCCCTTGGTAATGTCCTGGATCTTGCCGAGGAGGAAGGATCGGCCCGACGCCTCCTGGAGGCAAGACGCCCCAGCCACCACCTGGTCGCCGAACAAAGATCTGGAAGGCGGGTTCATCGGGAGGAATGGGCCATTCTTCGTATTTGCGAACCGGAGTGTACGGGCGAATGTCCAACTGCAATGGATGAGGTCCAAGTCGCAGAGGAATCCAGGGGGCGATGGTGTCCGAGCCATTGCCGGAAAAATCCCTCACCGATCCGCGCCAAAAGGGGGAAATGCGAACCGAATCCCCTTTGGCAAGATGCCAAGAACTGTCCACCAGGAAGGTTGCCGAAGTCCCCCCGGTTGAAAGGATTCCTCCCCGCAGGGCACCCACCCAGGGGATGGCCAGACCGGTTTCGCCAAGCGAGGCCTTGCCCGACGACAGCCAATCCGATCCGACCACCGCAGATCCCACCACGGGCTCGCTAAACGTGGTGTGCAAGGTGTCGCTTTGGGCATCGGTGGTGGCAAAGCGCAGTTCGGCGTCCAACAACACCGCAGGAACACCGTCGAGAATGGGAAAGAATAGACGGGAAGTGTCGGTGCCCCAAGCGGTGTACATGGTTCCCAAATTGGCGCATCCGGTGGCCGGGCAAGAGGTCTTGCCATAGGCCCACGGTTCCACATCGAAGGTGAGGATCCGGTCGCCGGAGTCGCGCTTGGCTTGGGTCATGTTGGCGGTGCGCGCTTCCAATCCGCTGGTTCCCGGCCACTGGAAGACAAACCGGTCGGTCACTGTAAGTGGATTGCGGAACCGCAACACCACCCGGTCGGCCCGACCATCGCCATTTGCGTCGAACATCTTGGCGCTAAAGGGACCGCGGTCGGTGCCCCGCACGATCACGGCGCGGGAGTTCGGTCCAGGAATGTTCCCCAAATTGTCTTTGACGGCACCCGAAGGGGAATACCTCACCGAATCCCCCGGACTGGGCAAGAGCGAGTCTTCTGACGGATAAACCAAAACCAATCGACCACTGTTGAAATCGGGGAAGGCCGATGGCGACAAGGTGCGCGTCCACGCACCTCCTTTGGGAAGCCACCGGACCAGTTCCTGCCAAGCCTGGAAATCCCCGGCAAGGGCTTCGCTCCATGGGACGAACAGAGTGTCGCTGGTGGTTCCATACCGTACTTCGGCACTTAGAGCCACTGGAGCGATGCGGTCTTGGATGGCAAATGGCAGCACCGATCGGCCATCCCAGGCGAGGGTGCCGTGGGAACTCGGGCCCATGGTCGTCAAAGGCTTCAGCCCCGAAGGAAAGGTCCAAGTTCCGTGAGTGGAGTCGCTGGAGAGCACAAAAATGGAATGGCCAAAATCCACAGGAAACGCATCGTCTGGCCACCAGGCGGTGAGGCCACTGTTGGGGCGCCATGGATGCGCGAAGTAGACATCCAGTTGGTCCGCCGCGCCGTCGCCGTTTTGGTCTGTCCAGAACGCGCTGTCGGGGGCGCGCGAGGTGACGGTCAAGCGCAGGCTGTCCGAGGCCCAAAGGCTGTCCGCGCTGGCCCGGATCATGGCGCCAAACGGGATGGTGACCGCACTTTCCAACCAGATCCGCGCCCGACCGCTCGCAAGACGGATGGAAGGAATTGCAGGTCCGCCCAATCTTCCGGAAATTTGGACGACGGCATCCGATGAGGTGAGGGTAACCAGATCGTTGCAATCCGTGCAAAGACCGAGCTTGCCGTAGGCTTGAAGGAAGACCGATCCTGTCGACAAGGCTTCCAACGAGATTTGGTCGACGTTGGTTCCTAGGGAATCGACGAACCGGAGGGTGAGTGGAATGGTGGAAACCGGAAGGGTAGCCTTGGCCCAAAGCGAGTCGCTGGTGGCCATCAGGGTTTTGTCGGCAAGATTGTTGGAGACCACCCAAAGCGTGGCCGATCTCCCGACCAGGGAAATGGATCCGATGGGGGGGCCTGATTCCGTCAGGGAGTACCGAAGACCTGGGACGACGGGCAGGGTCACCTCCCGGTCGCAGGTCACACAGGTATCGATCGCGGCTTGGACGTTCAAGACGACCTTGCGGGGAATGGCGACTTCCAAATCGAGCCTTGCCAACGCCGCGCCAAGAGTGTCGCGCCAAAATAGGAGGGGTGGACGGAAATTGACTGGTGTCCAATCAGCTCGAGCAGAGGAATCTTTCAGAGTGGAGCGGAGGTTCCCTGCGACGACCGGAACGGTTCCGGTCACCCATACGGCGACGGTCCCGCCAGTGAGTTGGACGCTCGAGATCGCGGGGCCTCCTGCACTGGAGCGGAACACCAATCCCGGACTTCCCGAAAGCAGCACGGTGTCGGAACAGGTTGTGCAGGGCAGGTTGCCTTGGGTCGCCTGGATCCAAATTTTGACGGTGGAACGGACATCCGCCTCGATGGGGGTTCCGACCAAGATTGGCTTGCCGAGAGAATCGATGTAGTGCAAGCCTCGTGGCGTGAACACAATGTCCGGGTAGGTGTCGACCGTATCGCTACCATTGCGACTGGTTCGGATCGTGTAGGTCCCGACCGAATCTCCGCGAAGCCAAACCTTGCGACTGGTGCCCAGCGCGCCGGTCATCAGGGTGTCCAATGGCGAGATGGGCGACAAGCCCAAACTGTCTCGGAAGAATTTTAGGCCCGCGATCGATGGAAGAAGAAATTGCACCGGATTGGGTGCGATCTTGCCGCCCGACCGCGAGACCACGAAGAAGGGCATCACCGATCCCACCACGCCCGAGTAAGGTGGCTTGGTGACAAATTCCGGCTGGGCCCCCAAGGGGATGGTGAAGACCACCGTGCGTGCACCGGTGGTGTCGGTGCCGGTTCCCGGAAGGATGCGGAAGGTGTATTGTCCGGGTGCCAGGCCATTCATGATCATGGTGTCGATGGTGGCACGGGTCATGGTGGGATCGATGACGATTCCCCCAAAATACTTGCCGGGCGAGAAGCTGATCGGTGGTGTGGCGGATGGGCCGGACAGCAGGAAGCGACCGACCGTTTTCTTGCGCAGCTTCGATTGATCGCAGCCCTGTCCCACGTTTTGCAACACATACAGATCGAAGGTGAGAGCGGTTTGGCCCGTCAGGGTATCGACGATCTGGAAGGCCGCGTTGTTCCTCAGGTTCAGGGAGGTGGTGATCTTCATGTGGGAAGCGATGGTGTGGCGTTCACAAAAGAAAAAGTCGAACGGATAGGTGCTTCCTGATGTCAGTCCCAGGGTATCCAGATTGACCGCGCCGGCCAGGGCGTTGTGGACGCCACCTAAATCCACCACCAGCTTGCCGTTGATGAACACCCAAACGTCGTCGTCGCCGGCGAAATTGAAGGTCTGACCGGGGTGGTAGTCGAACAGGGCGTGCGACTCGAGGCAGAAGTGGAAGTTGTGAAGCTTTTTGTCGTCGGCCACGGATTGTTGGTTGTGCGGATTGGGTTGGCCATTGGCCAAGGTGTTGAAGTCGTCGATGGGGAAATAGTCTGGATTGTCATAGCCATAATTTCCGGTTTGGGGATCGAGGGAGAGGGGAATGTCGCGGCAGGTGGTGGAATTCACCGAGGGAACGTCGTGGAACCATTGGTAGAGGGTAGAGTTCCCCATCTTGTCTGGTCCAGGTGTGGCGACGGGGGTCCCATCGGGTCCCAAAAGGAATTGGACCATTCCCTTCATCCCATTGCCGGCAAAGTGCTCGAAAGCGGGATGGCTGGAGTCGAAGTCGCGGACGGTGGCGGCCAGCAGGGTCAGTTCGCAAACCCCCAATTCCCCCGTGTAGGCGTTGCGGATGGTGGGAATTCCGGTGGTCGTTGCGGTGGTGATCCACACCGTGTCGGACACCGCGAAACCGGCGGTCATGTCGAAGGGGGCATTGGTGCCAAATCCGCCCGATCCCAAAATCTGTCCGGTCGTCTCGTTGACCAAGGTCGCCTGGAGGGCGCGGTCGATGAATTCAAAGCGGTACCATCCGCAATAGGTGGGGGAGGCGGACATCCGGAAGGGCAGGTTTCCAAAGACGATTTCGGGGCGCTGGACGGGGGTGGGGCCGTTCCAGGGATTGAAGAGCATCACGGTTTTTTGGCGGGGCGGAGTGGGGGAGGCTTGCGGTCTGCCGTTTGGCTCGGGAGCCGTCCAAATCCAGATCGTGTCGTTGCGTCCGACCAGGGAATCGAGGATTGTGGGAACAGGTAGTGGAGTCACTCCGGTGGCCCCAAAATACTGGGTCCCCGCACGGTTGCGGAACAGGGCCTGCAACGAGGTGAAGCCAATGGTATAGCCGCTGTACCAGCCCGGTTGGGACGGGACCGAATCCATGGTTTTCCAGCCACCGCCCTGGATTTGGAACGAGGGGGCATTGGAACTGGTATCGTTGCTCCAGGGATTCCAAAGCATCAAGGTCATTTCTTTGGGAGCGATGGTGAGCAGGTTTGGGGGGCCATCGGGCAAGGGGTTTGGGATGATCCAAACCGTGTCGGAAGTGGCCAAGGGGGTTCCCAAATCCATGTCGCCGCCGCCGATTCCGTTTTGGCCATAAGCCTGGTAGTACGGCGCGACATTGCCTGGATTTACGACGACGGTAAAGTTGAGTGGCCCGGCGGGAAGTGCAGGAAGGACCAAATCCACCCAAGGTCCCGATCCTTTTTGGAAGACGTTGATTGTCCCTCCCGGTCCAAAATTCGCCAATGGGTAATAGTTGACCAAATGGATGTTTCCATTGGACACGTTCCCGTAGGAAAGCCAAGGATTGTAGAGACGCACCACCTTGGCGGCGTTGGCGGAGGCCAGGAGCCCTGCGATAAAAAGCAAGGCCATGGTCCGGTGGAAAAATCGTCCTGACATAAGGCACGCTCCCTCGGTGAGTGAGGAAGAATGACAACCTGAAGTTCGCACCCGAGAAATCAGAACTAGGTCTCGGTGATCCCAAGCTGTCCTGTGGTTTTCTGACTGTCAGTAAATGGGGAGTGGTGCCGGTTGGTTTGGCTCCCCAGTGATTTGCATAATGCTTCTAACGGATCTTGTCTATATGTTAACCCCGTTCCCAAATTCTGCGTTGGCTTTTCTAGCGATTGGAACAGATTGCCGTACTCGGAGAGGAAACGGGGGTCGAGATGATTGATATGCAGATCTTATGCTATTGAATTTTAAGCCAGCCCATCCGTTGGTCCATTCTGCCCGCGATTTGAGCCAATTCTGTGGCCGTGGAACGAAGGGTTTGGGACGTCTGATCCAAATGATCGGCACCCTTGGCGATTTCCAGGATTCCACGGGTCACTAGGTTTCGAATCGTTCCTTGGCCTTGGGCGCTCCGTGAGATGGATTCGATGGAAAGGGAGAGTCTGCACCTGGAAAGGAGTGCTGCGCTCCATGAGCACACCAAGATCATGGCGCTTCCATTCATGCCCGCAATCCACGTGGCGCCGACGATCAAGATCGCCACAGCCACCAGTCTTTGGTGGATTCGAAGCCGATCCGAAATGGTCCTGGAGATGAAGGAGTGCCGCGAAAAGGGCACCCTTTGGGGTGCCCTGTCAAAATGCCTTCGAAAGGTGGATGTGCCGAGAAAAAATGCCTATTTCATCCCTTTCATGTCATGTCCTTCGGGCATTTCCATTCCCTCTTTTTTGGCATCCGATTTGTGAGCGGCTGGCTTGGTGGAAGCCTCGGCGATCGCCAAAAACTTGGCCGGATCCTTGGCAAATTTCTTCAGGCAGCCGGCGCAGCAAAGCTTGACCGACTTGCCCTGATAGATGACTGTCTTGCCTTCGCCCATGCCCCCGATGGTGTCGCCAGATACCGGACAGATTTTGTTGCCGACCGCTTTGGCCGCTTTGGTTTGTTCGGCGCTTGGCTTGAGGACCAAGGTCGTGTCCGCGGCGGCGAAGGTCGCCGAAGTGGCCAGGGCGAGAGCGAGAGCGAGTGATTGGAGTTTCATGTTGGTTTCCTTGTTTGGTGGTTGATGGCGCCTTTGCACCGGGTTTTGGGGGCTTTAGACAGGATTTGCAGAGAATGGTTTCGACAGATTGTGTCGCTTCCACAGAAGGAAGAGAACGGGATAGACCAAAAGCTCCATGGCGACGCTGGTGATCACACCGCCCACCATCGGGGCGGCGATCCGCTTCATCACGTCGGATCCGGCGCCGTCGCTCCAAAGGATGGGAAACAGTCCCGCCAAAATGACGCTTGCGGTCATGATCTTGGGGCGCACCCGGCGCACCGCGCCTTCGTCGATGGCATGGGCCAGATCCAAAAGCGTGGGATGGGCCACGGAAGCGCGCACTTTTTCCCACGCCTGTTCCAAGTACAACAACATGACGACTCCGGTTTCGGCGTCCAGTCCGGCCAAGGCAATCAGCCCCACCCACACCGCCACCGAAACCTGAAATCCCGCCAGGTGCAAAAACCACACGGCGCCCACCAGCGAGAACGGGACGGCCAGCATCACAATGGCCGTGCGCACGAACGAGCGCGTGTTCAGGTACAAGATGAGCACGATCAACAACAGCGTGAACGGCACAACGGCCAGCATCCGTTTGCGGACCCGCTCCATCCCTTCCCACTGCCCGCTCCATTCGATCCCATAGCCTTGGGGAATGGAAATGCCATGGGCCAGCTTGGGCGAAAGAGTTCGGACCAATCCACCCAGGTCCGACTCGCGGGTGTCCACGAACACGAACACGTTGGGGCGTCCGGCTTCGCTGCGTACCACCATGGCGCCCGTGGTCCAAGCCACCTTGGCCACCTCGGAAAGCCGGACGGGTCCTTGGGGACCATCCACCCACAGGTCTTCGATTTTTTCCTTGGTGTCCCGCGACTCTCGGTCCAGCCGCAGGGTGATGTCGATCCGTTCCAACCCATCGATGGCGGTGGCGACGCTCATCCCCGCCAAACTGGTGCGCACGGTCGCATTGATGTCTTCGACCGACACCCCCCGGGCGGCGGCAAGGGCGCGATCGATCTGGATGTCCAAGTAATACCCGCCCGCAGCGCGCTCGGCAAAGACCGAGCTGATGCTGCTTTGTCCCTTCAAAAAGCCTTCCACCCGGGTGGCCAAGGCTTGGAGCGAGTCGGGATCGGGACCGCTCACCTTGATCCCAATCGGGGTGCGGATGCCGGTGGACAACATGTCGATGCGCGACTTGATGGGCAAGGTCCAGGCGTTGGTCAAACCCGGCACTTTGACGGCCTGGTCCAGCTCGGCGATGATTTTGGAAACCGTCATCCCGGCGCGCCACTGACTTTTGTCTTTGAGCTGGACCACGGTCTCGAACATGTCAAACCCGGCCGGGTCGGTGGCAGTCTCGGCGTGTCCGCTTTTTCCAAACACCTGGCTCACTTCAGGCACCGTCCAGATCATGCGGTCGGTTTGCTGCAACAATTCGCGCGCCTTGGTCACCGAAATCCCCGGCAACACGGTGGGCATGTACAGCAGGTCGCCTTCAAACAGCGGGGGCATGAATTCCGAACCCAAATGTTGGACCGGGTAAATGGCCGACCCCAAGATCGCCGCGGCGCCCAGCAAGGTGAGCCAAGGGTGGTGGAGCACGCCCTTCACCACCGGGTGGTAGAGGCGCATCAACAGGCGGTTGATGGGGTTGGAGGCTTCGGACGGAATCCGTCCGGTCAAAAACAGGCCAATTAAAACTGGCACCAAGGTGACCGAAAGGCCGGCGGCGGCGGCCATGGCCCAGGTTTTGGTGAAGGCCAAAGGATGGAACAATCTTCCTTCCTGAGCCTGAAGAGCAAAGACCGGCAAGAAGGAAATGGTGATCAACAACAGCGACCAAAACAGCGAGGGCCCGACTTCCAGCGAACTTTCCAGCACCACCTTGAAGCGGTCCCTTCGGTTCGCCAACTCCTTTTCTTGTTCGTGCTCCAAATGCTTGTGGGCGTTTTCGACCAAAATGATCGCGGCGTCGACCATGGCGCCAATCGCGATGGCCAGTCCTCCCAAGCTCATGATGTCGGCCCCGATTCCTTGCAAGCGCATCACGAGGAATGCCGCGAGCAAGGCGATGGGTAGCGTGAACACGGCGACCAGGGCCGAGCGGGCGTGGAACAAAAACAGTCCGCACACCAAGGCCACGATCAGCATTTCTTCGAAAAGTTTCCAGCCCAAATGCTTCACCGCGTGCAAGATCAGGTCCGAGCGGTCGTAGAGCGCCACGATCCGGGTTCCCTTGGGCAGGGTCGGTTGCAGTTCGGCCAGTTTCGCCTTCACCGCGTCGATGGTGGAAAGGGCGTTTTGGCCGTAACGCATGACCACGATCCCGGCGACCACATCGCCATTGCCGTCAAGATCTGTCACCCCGCGGCGCATGGCCGGGCCTTCGGAAAGGTGGGCGACTTCCGACAGGCGAACGGTCCGAAAGATCGCGGGGGACACCGCTGGGGCGGTGTTTGATCCCATGGGAGCGCCCATCGAGGAAGCGGCACTGGGAGCCATGCCGGGGCGCAGTGGAAGGTCCGCCAAATCGCCCAAGCTTCGGACCAGGCCGCGGGTGCGCACCATCCATTCGGTCTCGGCGGTCTCGATGGCTTCGCCTCCCGCATCGGCGCTGGAGGCGCGCAACGCGGCTTCGACATCGGCCAAGCGCAGGCCCGTGCCCTTCAAACGCACCGGGTCCACGGTGACCTGGAACTGGCGGATCTGACCACCCACCGAGGCCACTTCCGAAACCCCGGCAACGGTTTGGAGAGCCGGTTTGACCACCCAATCCTGGAGGCGGCGCAGTTGCCGGTTGTCGACGGAATTTGTCGAATCATCGGACACCAGTCCGTATTCGTACACCCAGCCCACGCCCGAGGCGTCGGGGCCCAATCGCGCCGCGACTCCGCTCGGAAGGGTGCTCCCAATCCCGGCGAGCATTTCCTGGACCCGGGACCGCGCCCAATAGAGGTCGGTGCCGTCCTCGAAAATCACGTACACCAACGACTGTCCAAAAAACGAATAGCCGCGCACCACCCGAGCCCCGGGGGTCGAGACCAGCCGTCGTGATAGCGGTTGGGTGATCTGGTCTTCCACGATCTGCGGCGAAGCGCCTTCCCAAGCGGTTTGCACAATCACTTGCGGATCGGACAAATCGGGGATCGCGTCCAGGGGAATGGTCCGCAAGGCCCAAATTCCCGCCAACGTCAAAAACAACGTGAGCAGGATCACCAAGAATCGATTGTGCAACGACCAGGAAATGACCGACCCCAAGGCCGACATTTTATGACCGGAGGTTTTTTCCGGGAGGGAAGCCTCCCCCCCCGGCCGGGCTTCCTGCCCCGGGGGCAGGCGATCCCGGCCTTCCCCCCTCGTGTTGTCGGGGCTCACGGCTTGGCTCCCTGAACCGCCGACTCGCTGGAGGCGGTCAACTGATCTAGAGCGGCTTGCAAGCGGCTTTCGCCGTCAATCAGGAACTGTGCCGAGACCACCACTTCGTCGCCCGCCTCGAGTCCCGACCTCACCAAAATCTTGCCGTTGGAGCTGGGGCCGATCTTCACTTCGGCGGGCTTGAATTTCCCGTCTCCCAAGGCGAGAAACACGATGTCGCGATTTCCAGAATGCAAAACCGCATCCTGCGACACGACAAATCCTGTCTCGGGACGCGAGGAAAGTTTGGCCTTGTAAAGGGCTCCCACCGAAATCCGCACCTCCTTGGCAGGGGCCAATCGGACGGTGGCCGACCGGGTGGACCGGTCGACCTGGGGCAAGACCGACAACACCCTAGCCGTAGCCTTCGTCCCCAATCCTTCTCCTCCAAGCTCCACCAGATCTCCCACATGCCACGCCGCGGCGTCGGACACGGTCATGCGCGCTTCCAGCACGGCCCCAGACCCTTCGACCAGCCGGAACAGCTCACTTCCCGTCATGACCGATTGGCCGCGGGTCGCACTGCGTCCGCGCACCCAGCCGGACACCGGAGACGC
>CAIKAA010000308.1 GCA_903825275.1 uncultured Fibrobacterota bacterium
AACTCAAAAAATCTTCTATTCCATCAATAATTTGCTTAAGCAATCCGCATATCCCAATAAACTTTTTATCATCCTTTCGGATAACCCCCCAAAAAGAAACACCATCTTCGATTTGTCTTTTGTTAATTTTCTCAAGAAATTCCTGCGATTCCTTCTTATCTAATGGCTTAGGAAAGAATCTATGCACCTTTTCATTCGCCAATAGGCTTGCCAATTCCTCAGACCTATCTTCATCTATCGTTTCAAGAATTAATCGCTTGGTTTCTAGTATTTTCATTTGTTTTTTCTACCATTTCTTTCTTCGGCAGCATCTTTGTCATTACATTTGTGTAAATTGGCCAGGTTTATTGCGTACAACGTTTCGGCGTATGCGGCGTGTGGAGGCGGGACGAATCTGCGAGCTTTCGACAAATACCGCCGTAGCATGTCGTATCGGCCGTGTTATGCGTTGTGGCTGTGCATTCAGCGCCCGAAACAGGCCGAAAATTTCCCCCACCAACACAGCCAACGACTCGGCCTTTCACTCGGCTCTCTCCGAAAACGGAGAACCGTCCTGAATGGCTGGTGGATTGACGGGTTCTGGACAACCTTAGGTCAGGAAATGACCCGGGATTGGTCTTGCCTATTCCCTGATCAAATTCCTCCCGACCGCGATTTAAGGGTCGGCGGTCGCACCCGTAGCACCGCCCAACCGCACGCGAACTTCCATCAGGGCGAAACCCAACAGGTTCAACCCCGGCCATTGGTCAGGATGGATCGAGGCTTTGTCAAACTGGTCCAGCCCGTTTCCCCAAACCAGATCGGTCGGACTGGCTTCGACCAAGATGGATTCGCCGGTGGACATCAAGAACTCCCTTAAGACGGAATTTGTCGCGAACTTGGGAAGATTGGCCTCCACAACAACTTCAAACCGATGGCGGATCCAGGTGGATTCGGAAAAACCGCGCACCTTTCCACCCAAATTCTTGGCTCCGAACGGTGTGCGGGAGGCCCTGATGTTTTCGGCCATGTCCAAATCGCCAAAGAGAAGGGCTTTGCCGTGCATCATCGCCTGTTCGGCTGAATGGAAGGATATTCCCTGAGACTCGAATGGCGTGATCGCCCACTGGCTCAAGCAGGATGCCGTGAGGGGATCCGAGATGGTCCCGCAATCGGGAAAGAAGACGTAGCGAAACGTGCGTCCCAAGGCGCAAGCGGCACGCAGTTGGCAAAGATCCTGGACGCGAAACCCGTTATCCACCCGAATTCATCCCGCGATCGGTCAGCGACAAGCGCGAGCGGTATTTGGCCTTCAAGCGGTAGAGCTGCGCGGGACGATGGGCTCCACTCGAATCGAACTCCCCCTTGATCGGTTCCACAAAGGCAAGTTCCTCCATCTTGCGACGGAAACTGACCTTGTTGATGGGCTCGCCCAAAAGGGTTTCGTAGACCGCCTGCAATTGGGGGAGAGTGAAGGTCGCTGGACACAGGTGGACCGGCAAACTGGAGTAGGTGCTTTTGGACCGCACGCGCTCCAAGGCCACTCGCACGATTTCGGCATGGTCGAAGGGCAATCCCCCCAAATCTGCCACCTCCCGGAGAATCACCCCCGTCGCCAAAGCAGCCTGAAGTGCCTCTAGGGGAACCAGAGTGTACCATGCGACAGAAATCGACCATCCCCGGGGATCTCGTGCCACTCCCGAAAAAACCGCCAACTGTTCGAGATAGACCCCTTGGATTCCCGCCTTGTCGCGAAGCACCCGCTCGGCGCTGGCGCGCAGGTCTTTGTCTTCTGCCGGATGGACAAATCCTCCAGGTAGGGCTGCCACACCTTGGAAAGGTTCCTGTTCCCGAGGGACCAGGGCATAGCAAAACGATCCCTCGCGAAGGGTGAGCAAAACCACGTCCACGGTGCAGACCACGGGATCGGGCAGCATCTCGGCTTTGCTCTTTTTATAAGACTCATCTTGCATTTAAGTGAAGGTACAACGATCTAAATTGTTTTACAAAGGCCTTTTTTAATAGAATTTCCAGGTTGATCTGAACTACTAACTTAGTTGCATTCTGCATCTTAATTGTGTAGATTCTCTTCATCACCTTTCTTCCACGAGGTCCGACATGGCAAAGAACCACCTCCTCCTCATCGACCCTCAGAATGACTTCTGCGATCTGCCTCAAAATTTATTGCCTCCCGATCCGAACCATCCCCAAGCCACCCTGGTGCCGAGCCTTCCCGTGCCGGGCGCCCATGCCGACATGCTCCGGATCGCCGCTTGGCTCGAACAGAACCTGGCCAAGGTAGACGACATCACGGTGACCATGGATCACCACCATCGCCTGGACATCGCCCATCCTCCGTTTTGGCGCCGTGCCGACGGAACACCTGTGACAGCGTTCACCCCCATCACCGCTCTGGACGTTCGCGAAGGAAGAATCACTCCGGCGCCGGGAATCGACCGCGCCGCAGTGTTGGATTACTTGGAAAAGCTCGAGGCGAAGGACCGGTTCACTCATATGGTCTGGCCCATCCATTGCCAAATTGGAACTTGGGGCCAATGCATCCACGGCATCCTGCAACAAGCTCTCGATGGCTGGGAGGATGCCCAAACCCTCCGGGTGACCAAGGTTCTCAAAGGGGAAAATCCTTTTACCGAACACTACAGCGCCCTGTGCGCCGAAATTCCTTTGGCCGAGGATCCGAAAACGGGATTGAACCGCGATTTGCTCGATCGCTTGGCCCAAGCCGAGCAAGTCTTGATCGCGGGCGAAGCGGGCAGCCATTGCGTTCGCGCCACCGTCGAACATCTGGTAGAGCATTGGCCCCACCCCTTGGATCGCCTGGTTCTTGTAACCAACGCCATGAGCCCCGTCCCCGGATTTGAAGACGCCCAAGCTTGCTTTTTGAAGGCCATGGAAGAACGCGGCGTTCGCCTTCGCGCATTGGATGAACTTCTTCTCGCCTAAGCTCGAATCCGACCCACGGAGGAACCCCCCATGCCCATCGTCCGCAGCCTTTTGGAAACCGACCTCTACAAGTTCACCATGTGGCAGGCCCTGTTGCATAGCCATCCCGGAGCCATCGCCGAATACGGCTTCTTTTGCCGCAACCAAACCGCCTTTCCCTTGGCCGAGCTGCGGCTCAAGGTGGACGCCGAACTGGACCACCTCTGCACCCTGACCTTCGCTCCCGAGGAGCTGGATTACCTGCGGGGCTTGAGGTACATCAAACCGGATTTTGTCGACTTCTTGTCGGTCTTTCGGTTCCAGCGCCGGTTCATCACCGTCGAGACCCAGGGCGAACAATTGCGGATCCGCACCAAAGGACCCATCGCCCACATCATGGGCTTTGAAATTTTTGTCCTCTACATCGTCAACGAACTCTACTACCGCAGGCTGGGCCGGGTGGACGACGCCCTGGAAACCGCCCGGAATCGATTGGAAGAAAAACTGGTGCATCTCGAAGAGGCCCACGAGCGAGGGCTGATGGACCGCAAGCACAAGTTCACCTTCTTCGAATTTGGATTGCGTCGCCGCTATTCGGCCCAATGGCAAGACGAATTGGTGTCCACTCTTGCCAAACGGGTGCCCCAATGGTTGGGCGGAACCTCCAATGTCCACCTAGCGCGCCTCAACGGCCTGACTCCTATCGGGACCATGGCCCACGAGTATCTCCAAGCTTTCCAGGCCCTGGACTTCCGGTTGCGCGACTTCCAAAAAGCCGCCCTGGAAGGCTGGGTCCAAGAATACCGCGGCGATTTGGGAATCGCCCTCACCGACGTGGTGGGGATGGACGCCTTCTTGGCGGATTTCGACCTTTACTTCACCAAACTGTTCGACGGACTGCGCCACGACTCGGGAGATCCCGTGATCTGGGGAGAAAAAGCCCTAAGCCACTACGAAGGTCTTCACATCGACACCCACACCAAGCGATTGGTCTTCTCCGACGGCTTGGACCTTCCCAAGGCCATCTCCCTTCACCGCCACTTTGGCGACCGGATCCAGACCGCCTTCGGGATTGGCACCAACTTATCCAACGACACGATCCACAAGCCCCTCAACATTGTCATGAAGATCCTCACTTGCAACGGCCAGAGCGTCGCCAAGCTTTCCGACAGTCCTGGCAAAACCCTGTGTGACGACCAGGCCTACCTTACTTATCTGCGCCAAGTCTTCCAGACGAATGTCGAGTAAGCCCCCCCATACCATCCACGCATTCTATCCTTCCGTCCGATCCCCCAAGGCAAGGAGCCTCGCTGTGACAGAATTCGACACCGCCATCCTGATCGGTCGCTTCCAACCCTACCACCTGGGTCATGCCGGACTCTTGCGCAAAGCCTTCCAGACCGGTAAACGCGTGGAAATCGTGCTGGGATCGGCCTTTGCCGCGCCGTCGCCGCGAAACCCCTTTACCTCCTGCGAGCGTGAGGCCATGATCCGCGCCAGCCTGACCGACGAGGAAAATGCACGTGTCCGCTTCCACCCCCAACGCGACGTTTGGGACACCGGAATTTGGGCGAAGATCGTGCGATCCAGAATCGAGGGCCTCGCACCGGGTCGTGTTGCGCTGGTAGGTTATCACAAGGATTCCACCAGCTCCTATCTCGATACCTTTCCTGAGTGGACCTTGATCGACGCCGGACGCCAAGGGCCGTTGGACGCCACACCGCTGCGGGAACAGATTTTGTCGGACAGGCCTTGGGAGGAAGTCAAATCCGATTTATCCGTCCACATTCCAGCACCGGCTTTGGAATGGCTTTCGGTCTGGGCAAGGAGTCCGGTCCGGGAGGGATTGGCCTTGGACCGCGAGGCCATCGCCACCTACCAAGCGCGCTGGGGCAAGGGGCCGTTCTCCACCGTGGACGCCATCGTTTGCGCCTGCGGACAAGTGCTTTTGATCCGTCGCAAAGATCGTCCGGGCCAGGGATTGTGGGCTTTGCCAGGTGGCTTTTTGGAAAGCGCCGAAGCCTTGGAAGAGGGTGCCCGCCGGGAGTTGCTCGAAGAAACCGGGTTGGATCTCTCGGGATGCCAGGCCACCCGGACCCAACTATTCGCCCATCCTGGACGCTCGCTCCGGGCCCGGATCATCACCCATGCTTATCTCTTTGAGCCAGACTGGCAGACCCTTCCCGAGGTGACAGGATCTGACGACGCCTTGGCGGCTGAGTGGATTCCCCTCGCCGACCTTCCCGGCATGGAATCCGAGTTCTTTGGCGACCACTTCCACATCCTCGATGAATTTTTGGGAATCTTGGACCAGTCTGAAATTTGATCGGCTGGTCCGTCTCTGCTACCCCCAGCGGACCGATCGCATGGAAAGAGATCCCAGGTCAAATCCTTCGACGGGAAAGGACAGTTTGTCTTCGGGCCCGGTGGCGCCATAGGCCACCAAAAGCGGAATCCAGTGGTCGAAGGACGGATGGGACATGCGTCCTTCGGGAAGATCTGCCAGGGCGATCAATTGTTGGTCGTCGCGTTGCTCCAAGGCTTTCCCAGTGGCGGCATCGAACTGGGAGGCCCATAACGGCGTGCGCAGATCCCCCGTCGCCATCGCGCGCATCGCATGCGCCAAGTTGTGGGTGACATTCCCGCTGGCCAAGATCAAAACTCCTTCGTCGCGCAGGCTGGCCAATTTCCGACCCAGATCAATCTGTGCAGAGTGAGACCTGCCAAGGTCGATGGAAAGTTGCACCACCGGGATCACGGGATCCGGAAACAGATGAACCAGAACCGACCAAGTTCCGTGGTCCAATCCCCATTCCTCGACGGCTACGGCCTGCTCGCCGGAAAGCGCCTTCACCACTCGTTGGGCCAGATCATTGGAGCCCGGCGCGGGGTAATTCATGTCAAAGAGTTGTTGAGGAAATCCCCCGAAATCGTGGATGGTCGAGGGGTGTTCCTGCGAGGTGACCCGAAGCCCTCGGGTGGTCCAATGGGCCGAAACGGCAAGGATCGCAGTGGGCACCGCCAAGGAGGACCCAAGTTTTCTCAACGCCTGGCTCCAAACATTGTCCTCGATGGCATTCATGGGCGAGCCATGTCCAACAAACAACACAGGCATTCGATTTTCCTTCATCCCTAATCCCCCGAATGGAATGAAATTTTCGGAAAGCTCGCCCGGTCTCGGGTTTCCCACCAAGCCATCGCCAACGCGACCACGAAGGACAAGAGCATTCCCATCCGCACCAAATCGACCATTTGCGCCAGGTTGGCGATCCATTGGCTCAGGAGGTCAACCCTCCCCTTGCATGCCTTGGTCAAGATCAAGCAATAGGGAAACAAAAAAGCGATGTAAATGCGAATCCAAGAGGGAGCCAAGAACGACTTGCGCACTCCCTTGCCCTGCTGGTGAAAACGCCGTCGTACCCAAAGCGCCAAAATGACCATGCCCACAAAGGAATTGAAGTACCAAACCACGGTTTGGGGAGTCACCGCCCCATTGGCCCCTGGGAAAAGGGGTTGACTGAAATAGGAGGTTCCGAGTAGGGGCGAGCCCTGGTGGGTAAACAGGTCCCAAAGAAGGTGGGTTGAAGCCCCGACTGTGGCTCCGATAAAGGCGGCAAAAATTGAAAATGAACTCGGGCTCTGAGCTCCCAAAGTTTCCAACCCTGGCAATCGTGAAAGACGCTTGGAAAGGACAAAGACCCATAGGATCGACAGAACCACCGCGAGAGGAACATCCAGAGCAAAAAGCCCCTTGAAAGAATGGGTGTGGTTGCGCTCGCCGAAATAGGGGATGGGGAACATCAGATCTGGCGCCATGGTTCCAAAGACCAGGGCGGACCTCCAACCCACGGCCTTCGATCGGTTCAGAAATGGCAAGCTGGCAGCGGTGTGCGAAAGCGTGAATGGCATGTTTGGAAGAATCTACTGAACCGGAATCGATCTGCCCCGTACCGCCAACGCTTCTTGGGTTAAAATCGGCGAGAAGCGATCCATGCTGTCAGATTTTGTCGAATGCCCGATGGAGATCCGAAGGGAGGCATGAGCCTCCTCGGGACTCATGCCCATGGCAGTCAGGACATGGGAGGGTTCGGCGACTCCCGTGGTGCAGGCCGACCCGGAGGCCACTGCGAACCCCCTGGCGTCCAGTCGATCCAGCAAGGTCGAACTGTCGCAACCAGGAAGGCACAGGCAGATCGTGTTGGGAAGCCGCTCGGCCTTTGCACCAACGACAAAACTTTCGGGGATCGCAAGGCGGATGGCCCGCTCCAAGCTGTCGCGCCTTCGACGCAAGTCCTCCAGATCCACCGATTTTGCGCATTTGATCGCCGCAGTCATCCCCACTGCCCCGGGGACATTCACCGTTCCGCCGCGCCGAGCGCGCTCCTGGTTGCCGCCCTGCATCCAGCGCGTCCAAGCAGTGCTCTGGCGCACGAACAAAGCCCCGATTCCTTTGGGCCCACCGAACTTGTGCGCCGAAAGCGAAACCATTCCCACAGGAATTTGGGAAAGATCAACCGGAACCCGCCCAAAGCACTGGACAGCGTCCAGGTGGAACGGAATTCGCCGATTTTTCAGCTCGCGCGCCAAATCGTGAACCGGAGAAACGACACCGGTCTCGTTGTTGGCCCAGATCAGACTGACCATCGCCGTCACCGACGGATCGGCGGCTTCCAAGACTTGGGCCGGATCCCAAGCACCATCGCTTCCCAATCCCACGCGCACCACTTCGCATCCTTGTTTCTCCAGCGCTCCGACCACTCCCAAGGTGCAGGAATGCTCCCCCACGCTCGTGACGATCCGAGTTTTTCCCGGGCGGGCCAAAACCGATCCATAAATGGCGGCATGGATCGACTCCGTCCCCCCCGAGGTCAGGATCCACTCCATGGCCCGGCTCTGGGTCCATTCCGCCAAAGCCTCTCTCGCTTCTTGGGCCAATTCGGCAGACCTCCGCCCCTCCTCGTGCAACGAAGAGGCGTTCCCCCACGATTCGCGCATTGCCTGGGCCATTGCCTCTACGGCTTGGGGCCAAACTGGTGCGGTCGCGTTCCAATCCAGATAAGTGCGGTCCATTTGGACTAAATAGAAAGGATCGTTCCCCGTGCAAAGAATGATCCAGAAAGCCCTCCGAAGGAGCTGGAACGACAGGATCACTTCGCAGACCTCCAATTTAGACACAGTCAACTTTGTTTATTTACAGCATATTTGATATACTTAACCATGCTTATATTTATGTTCAGAAGGAGATCGCCATGGCTTTGATGGAGATCGCGAAACGAGAGGTCCTGGAACGCCTTCGGTTCGACAACCCTTGGTGGCAATCCGGCAAAGGCGTTGATCCGGAACACAGAAATGCCCCTCGCCGTGCCTATTTTCCTGCGTTCTTGGAGTTGGTCCGCCAAAGCGAGGTCCATCGGTCCATCCTTTTGCTGGGACCGCGTCGGGTGGGCAAGACCTGGATGATGTTCCAGTGCATTCATGAGCTTCTGAACAGCGGCATCTCGGGTTCCCAGATCTTGTTCGCCTCCCTGGAAACCCCGCTCTACACCGGACTTTCCCTGGATGCCTTGATGCGTCTTTTCCTGCAACTTTTCCCGGATGGACCAAAATTTGTCTTCTTCGACGAAATTCAGTACCTGAGCGACTGGGAACGGCATCTCAAGTCGCTCCACGACAGCTACCGAGAGTTCCATTTCGTGGGATCGGGCTCGGCGGCAGCGGCCCTTCGGCGCAAAAGCCAAGAGTCGGGGGCAGGACGCTTCACCGATTTCCAGTTGCCCCCTCTCTCGTTTTCGGAATACCTGCATTTCGTTGGGCGCGACCGGGAACTGATTCGCGAATCAGAGCCTGTATCCGGATCGACGACGCCACAATGGATCTGTCCGGATATTTGGGAGCTGAACAAGGAATTTGTCCAATACCTGAACTTTGGTGGATTCCCCGAGGCGGTCATGAATCCTGCCATCCAACGATCTCCGGGTCGGTTCCTCCGCCAAGACATCATCGAAAAGGTGTTGTTGCGCGACCTGCCCAGTCTGTACGGAATCCAGGACGTGCAGGAATTGAACCGGCTGTTCAACGTGTTGGCCTACAACTCGGGCAACGAAGTGAATTTGGAGGGCTTGTCGCGCGATTCCAGAGTCACCAAAATCACCCTCGTGCGCTATCTCGACTACTTGGAGGCCGCTTTTTTGATCCGGCGGATCCACCGCGTCGACCAGGATTTCGGAAGTTTCCAGCGCGCCACCCGGTTCAAGGTCTACTTGACCAATCCCACCATGCGAGCGGCCCTGTTTGGCCCCATGGACGAGAACGCCGATGCCATGGGGCTTTTGGCCGAAACGGCCGTTTTTTGTCAATGGCTGCACAGCACGACCTGGATTGACCATCTGCGGTACGCCCGCTGGAAGGGCGGAGAGGTCGACATGGTGAGCTTGGACCCGTCCCAAAAGGGTCCTGCGGGATTGGTGGAGGTCAAGTGGAGCGATCGCTGCTTGGAACATCGGGGGGAATTGAAGGGGCTCCTCGAACTCGCCAAAAAGAAGCCATTGACCCACCCCGTCGTGGTGACCACCCTTTCCCGGACCGAACACCGGGTGGTCGAGGGCATCGAAATCGAGTTTGTCCCCACCAGTTTGTACTGCTACAATGTCTCGCGAAACCTTTTGAAAACTTTGTGAAGCTCTCCCCCCACCTCCCCCTCGGGCGAAGGGGGGTTACCTTTGGGGACATCTTATGAGCCAGCTGCACAGAATCGAAGTCGCCGTCCGTCCCGAGCTCCGTGATTCTCTCGCGGGTCGTCTCGCCACCCAGCTTTCGGAGGACGCGGGCATTCCCGTGATTTCCGTGCGCACCATCCACGTGTTCACTTTGGAGGGTGAGTTCACTCCCGAGGAACTTTCGCGGGCGGCCTCAAAGCTCTTCGCCGACCCGATTTCGGAACTCGTCAAGATCGATGGCGCACTCGCCGAGGACGTTTTGCCCAACTTCGAAGCCCTGTTCGAAGTTGGGTTTCGGCCGGGAGTCACCGACAATGTGGGACACACCGCCGCCGAAGGCTTGTGCGAATTGTTGGGCCGTCCCTCGGACAGCCTGCACGTCTACGGCTCGGTCCAGTTCGCCATCGAAGGTTTGGCCAGCACCAAGACCGCCTTGGCCGCTTCCTGCCTTCACAACGCCCTGATCGAGGACTGCCTGATCCTTACCGGGACGGATTGGGACGCCGGCAAGCGTTTTCAAGCCCGTTCGCGCGCCGTGACCTCCAACCACGTTCCTCGGGTGGAAACTGTCCCCCTGCCACAGTCCGACGAGGAATTGGTCCAGCTCTCGCGCAGCCGCACCCTGGCTCTCACCTTGGAAGAAATGCGGGCCATCCAGGCCCACTTCGCAAATCCCGAGGTGGCCCACAAGCGCCAAACCCTGGGACTTCCCGCCGACCCCACCGACGTGGAACTGGAGGTGATCGCCCAGACGTGGAGCGAGCACTGCAAGCACAAGATTTTCAACGCCCGCATCGTCTACGAGGAAAACGGGACCACCCGCGAAATCAAATCCCTCTTCAAGACCTGCGTGCGCTCGACCACCATGGAATTGATGCCCCAACGCCCCGACCTGATCTCGGTGTTCACCGACAATGCGGGCGTGTTTCGGTTCGACGAAAAACACTTCGTGACCATCAAGGCTGAAACCCACAACAGCCCCTCGGCGCTGGACCCCTACGGCGGCGCCATGACAGGAATTGTCGGCGTGAACCGCGATATCCTGGGCACCGGCAAGGGGTCTCGGCCCATCTTCAACACCGACGTGTTCTGTTTCGCGCCGCCCAATTGGAAAAAGCCCCTCCCTCCGCGATTGATGCACCCCAAGCGCCTGTTGCGCGGCGTGCACCGCGGCGTCAAGGATGGCGGCAACGAATCTGGGATTCCCACGGTCAACGGTTCCATCGTGTTCCACGAGCGTTTTTTGGGCAAGCCCTTGGTGTTTTGCGGCACCGGCGGCATCATGCCTTCCGAACTTCCCAATCCCGATGGGACTTTGGAAAATTCGTCCGACAAGATCGTCAAGCCCGGCGACCGCATCGTGATGGTTGGCGGACGGATCGGCAAGGACGGCATCCACGGCGCAACCTTCAGCTCGGAAGCACTCACCGACGCCTCGCCCGTGTCCGCCGTGCAAATTGGCGACCCGATCACCCAAAAGAAGATGATCGATTTCTTGTTGGAAGCCCGCGACTTGGGCCTTTACAGCTCGATCACCGACAACGGCGCCGGTGGCCTTAGTTCGTCTATTGGCGAAATGGCCAAAGATTGCGGCGGCGCCCGCGTGGAGCTCGACAAGGCTCCCCTCAAGTACCCTGGTTTGGATCCGTGGGAAATTTTCGTATCCGAAGCCCAGGAGCGCATGAGCGTGGCGGTCCCTCCGGAAAAGCTTTCCGAATTTTTGGAACTATCGAGCCGTCGCGGAGTGGAAAGCTCCGACTTGGGAGCATTCCAGGACAGCGGCGATCTGGTCCTCACCTTTGACGGAAACGTTTGCGGCAGTCTCGACATGGATTTCCTCCACGACGGTTTGCCAGAACTTGTCATCCCCGCCAAGTGGGTCGCGCCCATCCACTCCGAACCCACCGCCTCGGATTTGGGGCAGAATGCCAAAAAGGATCTGCTCGACATCCTGGCTTCCTGGAACGTTTGTTCCAAGGAGCCTTGGGTGCGTCAATACGACCACGAGGTCCAAGGCCGCTCGGTGGTCAAGCCGTTCACGGGCGCCAAAGACGACGGGCCTTCGGACGCCGCCGTGCTCCAGCCGGTACCCGATTCACCCAAGGGATTGGCCGTCTCCCACGGCATCGCACCGCGTTATTCCGACATCGACGCCGAGGCGATGACCGAAGCTTCCATCGACGAAGCCCTGCGCAACCTGGTCGCCGTCGGGGCCGACCCCAGCACGGTGGTGGGGTTGGACAATTTCTGTTGGCCCGATCCGGTGGAAAGCGAATCAAATCCCGATGGCGCCTACAAGGCCGCCCAACTGGTTCGATCCAACGAGGCCTTGCGCCGGGTGTGCGTGGAGTACGGAATCCCGCTGGTTTCGGGCAAAGATTCCATGAAGAACGATTATGGATCGGGTGCTTCGCGCATCTCGGTGCCTCCCACCCTTCTCTTCACCGCATTGGCAACCCTTCCCGACGTCAAGCGCGCCGTGACCATGGACGCCAAGGACGTGGGCGACCGCGTTTACGTGCTAGGCATGACCCACGACGAATGCGGCGCTTCGGAGTGGTTCGCGGCCCGCGGCTTTGTGGGAAACCAAGTTCCCCGCCTGCACGACGCAGGTTCGACCTTGGCGCTCTACTCGGCCTTGCACACGGCGATCAAAATGGGATTGGTCCGCTCCTGCCACGATTGCTCGGACGGCGGACTGGGTGTGGCACTGGCCGAAACCGCCATGGCCGGACGGCTCGGCATCAAGGTCGACCTTACAAAGGTCCCGGCTGAGGGGGTCACCGATCCCCAACGCATCCTTTGGAGCGAATCCTTGGGGCGATTGGTGGTCACCGTCAAGTCCAACCACACTTCGGCGTTTGAAAAACTGATTCGCCCCAACCCCTTCCAGCGCCTGGGCGAAATCACCGACGATGGCCGCATCGAATTCGTTTGTTCCAGCAACCAAATTTTGTCGGCCTCGGTCGACGAATGCCTGGATGCCTGGAAGAAACCCTTCGGGGCCTGACCTGACATGACGGAATCTGTCGAACGAAAAATCTACTTGCTTTGCGTCGAGCACTACCGCAATTCAGAAACCCAATACGACGCCGAAGACTATTACGTCGATGGCATCGTCTTGTTGAAAATGCCGCTGGACCAGCTGCAAGAGCGGTCCCAGTTGGAAGGGGTCATGAAACAAGCCCTGGTCCAGCTCCAGTCCGAAGAAGCCGCCGCAGAAGTCGAGAAGGCCTTTCCCAAGTTCCACACCCTGAAGCAAAAGGGCGGGCTCTTCTGGTTCCACCTGATGCGCCAGGAGCACAAGGACAACCTTCCCAAGGACTTCCACACCAACGCCTTCACCGAAGAGGAATTGTTGGGAATCGCCCCCTCGGAAGACCCCGACATGGTCCCCAAGGAAATGTGGTTCGACCGCGACGGCGACCCCATCGAGGGCCCGCC
>CAIKAA010000309.1 GCA_903825275.1 uncultured Fibrobacterota bacterium
CGCAACTCGAATCGCAAGGTGGCCTTGGAGGGTAGCATGTTCCAGGCTTCTCCGGATTGCAATTGGGCCGGATTGTACATGGTGCGGGGGACAATGGCTTTGTGCAAGGATTCCATTTTGTTGGAAAACTCCATGGCCAATTTCAAGGCGTTCCCACGACCGGCGTCCCGCCAGCAATGCCCGCCGGGCGCATACACGTTGAGCTCGCCGCGGTAAGTCCCCACCGACCAATGGTCCAGTCGTCCCAGTCCCGGGCCCTGGAGGCACAACACGCGGGTGGCCACGGTGGGAAGCCACGGGAACAGGTGACAAATTCCGCGCAGGTCTCCGGCCATTTCCGAACCCACGGTGGCCACAAACCAGATGTCGCCAATTCCTGTCACCGGAGTCTGGCGAAGCGTGCGAGCGATGCTGACCATCGAGGCAAGCGCGATGGCGTGGTTGACAATTCCCGGTCCAGTCATCCGATCGGCACGCACATCGATCAAGGGATGCTTCTCGGTGTCATACCAAGCGTCCAACGGGGCCAGAATCACTGTACCTGGTTTGTCGTCAGAACCCTTCACGCAGGCGATCACGTTTCCGGCTTGGTCGATCAAGGCGTGTTCCAGGGAGTCTGCCATCAAATCGCGCATCAGCAGGGCGCGTTTTTCTTCGGCTCCGGTCGGGGAGGGGACTTCCGCGAGGCGGACCGCCTCGGCGATCACCCGGGGGCGTTCGGTTTCCAGTCGGGACAATCCCAACCAAAAACCCGTTCGGCTGGATGCCTCGGGCATCGTCAGCATGAGAAACTCCTAAAGTCCAGCCATTTCTCGACCGATGGGCTGTTCATGGAAACTTCAGGCATATCCGGATCGGCCAAAGAGGGAACGTTGCTTGCCGCAGTCCAAGTGAACGTGCTCAAAAAGTCCCAAGACATGAAAGCCCAAGAAGTTGGGGAAATGCTCAAGTCGATCCAATCGGTCAGCCCCACCCATTTGGGGGCGAACCTGGATGTGACTCGTTGAACCCATTGCGTTCAACCTCTTCCCGGACGCGATGACTGACCAAGCGCCGAGAGCGGGCGATCCAAGACGACTTTCGCGAGAACCATGGAGCGCAGCGACCCCCCCCCTGGCAATCTGGATTTCGAGGGGTTCGAATTGCGCGAGGTGTGGGCCGTGATCACTTTGTGCATCCTCGCCTGAGGAGGCGCTTCAAACACCGCCGCCAGGGGAGGTGGTGGAGAGATCGCCTCCATGGGAGCAACGAGTTTGATGGGCTGGAGGGGCTTTGGGTCCGCGACTCGAGGCGGTGGCAAGATCACCACAGGCTCGGGTAGTTCGCCAAACGGATCCCACGACCGATTGATCTCCACCTCGGGATTGCTCACGGGCTCGGGTTCTTGGTTCCCGGGGATTTTCATCATCCCCTCGACCTGCCGGTTTTCTTCCTGTTTCTTCCGGAACCACTTCATCAGTTCCGAACCGCCCTTGGCCAAGACGACCAGGACGATGAGGATGATTTTGATCGAGGGAAGATCGGTTTCCAAGGGCTTAGCTCTTGGCCGGAGGAAGGTTGTCTCCCTGTGCCAAATTCTGTCGCATTTCGGTGTCGGCCTGGAGATTCTTGAGGTTGTAATAATCCATCACACCCATTTTGCCATTTCGCAGGGCTTCGGCCATCGCCAACGGGATTTGGGCCTCGGCATCCACCAGTCGAGCGCGCATCTCTTGGATGCGGGCGAGGTTTTCTTGTTCCAAGGCGATGGCCATGGCGCGGCGCTCTTCGGCCTTGGCCTGGGCGATGTTCTTGTCGGCGTTGGCCTGGTCCATCTGGAGCTTGGCCCCGATGTTCACACCGACTTCGACGTCGGCGATGTCGATGGACAGAATTTCAAACGCCGTACCGGCATCCAAGCCCTTGGCGAGCACGGTCTTCGAGATCCGGTCGGGATGTTCCAAAACATCCTTGTGCGAATCGGCTGATCCGATGGTGGAGACGATGCCTTCGCCCACGCGGGCCAAAATGGTTCCCTCTCCGGCGCCGCCCACCAGGCGGTTGATGTTGGTGCGCACCGTCACACGGGCCAGGGCCTTCACCTGGATGCCATCCTTGGCCATGGCCGCCACCACGGGGGTTTCCACAACCTTGGGGTTGACCGACATTTGGACCGCTTCCAGCACATTGCGTCCCGCCAAATCAATGGCGGTGGCTTGCTTGAAGTTCAAGGGGATTCCCGCCTTGTCGGCGGCAATCAGCGATTGGATCACGCGCATCACGTTACCACCCGCCAAAAAGTGGGCTTCCAGCAAGCCGGTCTCGACCGCGATTCCGGCCTTGACGGCCATGATCTTGGAGGTGACGATCAAGCGGGGGTTCACCTTCCGGATCCGCATCCCCACCATCGAAAACATCCCGATATGGGCGCCCGAGAACAAGGCCTGGATCCAAAGACCCAAAAAGCTCGCCAGTAGGAACAAAAAGACCAGGATCAGGCCACCAAGAACAAACAACATCGGGGTAGGGATTTCAGAAAACATGCGTCGCCTCCTCACAAACTTCACTGCACGAGTGATCAGGTGCCCATGAAGCTACTACCCCAATGGGCATTTGTGCAACATCGGACCAAAGGAATTGAGGGAAGAGCGGGGAGAGGTCCAAAAAACGTGGTCCCAAGCCACTCCCTTTCTGGGAACCAGCTGGGCAGTTTCCATCACGTGGGACGACGTTGCTGCCAATTTGGTCGAATCTGGCCTTCGGTGTCCAGAATTGGTTCCAAAAGATCCGAATTATCCCCGAACTTTCACCACCAGATGGTTCCCGTTGGTCGAGATGACCTCGACCTCGGCTCCTTTGGTGACAAATCCTGTCCGAGCTTGGGCGTCCACCAATTTTGACCCGATCCGAACCCGTCCCACGGGGCGTAGGTCGGTTTCGGCCACACCAAAGGCACCCATCATTTCGTCCAATCCTTCCTCACTGCCGCCGCCGTGACCCAGGGTTTCGGGAAGGGCCATCGAGGAGGTTTCGATCCGTTTGATGCCCCACCAGGTGAGGTAAGGGAAGAGCAGCAAATCGAGCCCCAGCAAGATCCATCCCTCCAACGCGGAAGAGGAAAATCCGACCACCAGCGATCCGATCAGGGCCCCGGCCATGGCGATGCCCAGCATTCCTCCCG
>CAIKAA010000310.1 GCA_903825275.1 uncultured Fibrobacterota bacterium
GTCGTCGCGAGGGATGCAAAAAGACTGGAAGTCGTGCCGCCCCTCGAACCACGAGAGCGCCGTGGCGATCCGTTCGTGATCGAATGGCCGTCGCGGGAACCAGACGTTGCAAGCCGCCAACGGATCCCGCGCATGGCGGATGCGGTAACAGTACTCCCGCCAGCGGGCTGAATAACGCGCCGAAAAATCTTCCGGAGCCTCGCACAAATCGCGCACGGCCGCCCCACGGGGCAACAACGCGTTCAAGCTGGCCACCACCCGACGGGGTTCTAGCAGCGCACCGAACCGAAAGTGGGCCACTTGGCCACGGGCGTGCACGCCTGTATCCGTGCGTCCCGCGCCCTCGATGGACACCGCTTGGCGAAGGGTGGTTGCCAAGGCGGTTTCCAAGGCTTCTTGAACCGTGAGACCTTGCTCCTGGCGCTGCCATCCCAAAAAGGAACGCCCGTCGTAACTCACGCGCATCCGCCATTTTTTGTCTGGTGCGCTTTGGGATTTACTTTCCATCTCCGTCATTTTTTCCCGATCCTTCAAACTCTCAAGTCCAGTGCCGCGCCGCTGCCGCGCTTGCGCGGATCGATCCGGCCGGTGGCTTTGGGGCGCTCCACCACGATGGGGTGCGGGTTTAGCCCGATTTTTTGGAGGGCTTCGCGCAACTCGTCGGCATGGGCACTCAAAATCGTCGCCGTGTCCGCCTCGCGCGCTTCCAGGCGAGTTGTCAAAACTTTGCCGCGCAGCTCGAGCTTGGCCTTGATCGGCCCCAGATCCGTGGGGCGCATTTCGATTTCCACCGTGTGGTGGTCCACCCCAGGGTCGTCGGTCCGTTTTTTGGAACGCCGGTCATGGACCACGATCCGCCCATCCTCCAAGCTGCCGTCGGAAGACTTGGCGTGAAAGACCGCCGGTGGGTACTCGCGGGAAGGATCTCGGGAAGGATCGAGATTCTCCTTGACCAAGGCCGAAGCGGTTTGCTGCAAGGCCTCGCGCAAGGGGGGCGGTGTCGAAGCATCGGTCCGGGACAAGGCCTCGAAAACCGCCTCGGCGAGTCGCTCTCGGGTTGACAAGTTTTGCTCATGAGCTTTGGATCCCTGAGGGGGAATCCAATTCTTCGCCCCCAGATCGAGCAACAATTTTTCCCATTCTGGATGCGCGCCGGGAGACGCCAAGATCTGCTTGGCAAGGTTTTGCAAGGCCCCAGGCAAATCGGGCCCCTCCCCCAACACCGCCTTGCGAACCAGGGGATGCTCGGGCAATTCCAAAGACCAAGCAACCAAGGCCCGCTCGGCCACCGCCTTGGGCAATTCGGCCGCTGGAGGCGTGTTTAGGACAAAGGAAGGGGAGGATGAGTTTGCCTCCTTCCCAGCAGCGTTCGTGGCCGTGGAGGTAAGATTCGGCGACAGGTTCGGTTCGATTGTTGGCTTCTCGGCGGCCACCCCTGCCAAAACCGAAGCCGACAGATTTTGTCTTTCCAAAGCCTCTGTAGGACGTTTCTCCTCGGCTTGGCTTGCGGTTTGGAAATCGCTTGCGGTTCGGTCCAACCACTGCCCCAGCGATTGGAGGTCTTCCTTGGTCCCTTCCACTCCCGCCCAATCCAGCAAGGTTTTTGCTCCCTCGGCATTGGCGGGGATTCGTTCGGGAAGGGCGCGAAGAGAATCGGATCGCACGCTCCCGACCGGTGCCCACACGGCCCCGCCGCCAGGGAGGACTCGCGATTGCCAAAGTCCTTTGGAGCCCGGCGACAAATCGGTTGGCCCCAGCAGTTTGGACGGCTGTCCAGCCACGGTGGCGTGGTATTCCCCTTCCACCAAAGTCGGCAAACCCAAGGCAAGTGCCACCGAACCTCCCGGCACCACTGGTGCCTCGCCAGGTCGGGACAAAAGCGCGGGCGCGGCTTTTTCCACCCACGATTTCAAATCGGCGGGAACCTGATCGCCCGGGAGGGTTTGGACCTTTTGCCAAAGCTCGGCGATCTGTTTGCGCGCCCCATCCAAATCGCCCCTGGCGAGATTTTTGGAAAGCGCCGTGGCGGTCGAATCTCCCAACAGGGATCCCAACCGATCCATCAACATTTGCAGGGCTTCCGATTGCAGATCGACCGTGGGAGATACGACAGATTTTGCCGTCAGCGTGCCATCAGAATTCGGCCACAGCGCCACTTTGGCGCCCACGTCCATACCAGTCCCCGCCGTATCCAACCTGGCCTGGACCACCACGTTGGGGGCCAGGCGCACTTGGGCAACCCCGTCCTTCACCGACTCGATGCGTCCTTGGACGCCCCGCTCGACCAGCAGACTCGATCCCCCCGCGTCCACGGCGGCTCCCGGGTTTCCTGATGGGCGTTGGGAAATTTCCACAGCTCCTCCGAGGAGAATTTACCCGATGAACAAATCAGCCGTTGCGGCGCAGTTTCAAGATCAGGTCAACCTGATCTTGGGGGATCCGCAACCGGCGCGCGATTTCCGAGCTGGTCCGTCCGCGCTTGGCCATGGAAACCACGTAGTCCTGGACCACAGTCGGTTCGGAAGGTGAGGGCAAATTGTTGACCGGCTGGGAGGTGGTGTTCTCCCAGGCGTGGCGTCCGGTTTTGGGAAGCGGTGCTGCGTGGATTTCCGGCTCGCTTTCACGAGGCGATCGAGCCCCTTGGCGGGGGACCACTTCATCATCGCCCTCGGGTGACAAACGAGCGGCGGCGCGCATTTGCGAGAAGGTGGCCTCACGGGGCGGCGGGATGCTGCGATTGGCTGAACCGGGGATCGGGATCCGCACATTGCGGTCGACCCGGGTCATGGTTGGCTCGGTCAAGGGGGTGTAACTCGGCGCCGGACGACGGCCAAAAATCCACCACGCCAACACCACCACGGCGACCACGGCAAGCCCCGCAAAAACCCACAGGTAAATCGCCAGATTCCCCAGGGCATTTCCCAAACCGGCGGCATCCAGCTTGTCCAAGGTGGGGGGAGCGGCCTTCACGGCAGTGTCCTTGGGAACATCCAGGGCATCGGACAAGCGGGATCGAGCCCAGGTGTATCTGGACCAAAGCTCGTTTTGGCGGCGGATCAATTCGACGGGCGGTTCGGAATCAACTTGCTGGGCGTTGCGGATCGCCATGTCCAACAGTTGGAGGCTGTCCGAAAGGACGCGAGAACGCGCCGCCAATGCAGAATCGCTCTCCCCGGTGGGGAGACTTGGTGCCGACGATGCCTTGGAATTGTGGGTTGACCAATACCAAGCTCCAGCTCCGAACCCTGCTAAGGCAATCAGAACAACAAGGATCCCTACGATCCGTCCAAACTTCATAGCGAGGAAAGATACACCACCTGGATCGGGGAGATTAGATTCGTTGCATGGCATCGCTCTACGTTCTTGAGAACGACCAGCAAATCTCTCGCGTCCAGCTTCCTCCCGGCACCATCATGGTGGGTCGTTTGAAGTCCAATACCATCGTTCTGGACAACCCCGGAGTTTCCCGTCACCATTTGCGCATCGACGGCGACCCTTCCGCCAGTTGGTTTGTCTTGGAAGACCTCGGCAGCTTGAATGGCACATTCATGGGTAGCCGTCGTGTCCAAGCCTGCATGCTCCAAAATGGCGACGAGGTCCATTTGGGCAAGCATACCTTGGTGTTCGAAGACAATTAACAGGCCCGCCACACGGCGATCTGTACATGGTGGTTTATCGCACCAAGGGCCAATGCCTCGCCCATGGCTCGCTTCCCGCCCAAGTGGGGAAGACTTGATCGATCTCAAGGATCCCGACGACAAGGCCTTTGTGAAAGAACGCGTCGAAATCGCCTTGAAGCAGGGTTCGGGCTGGCAGAACTGCAAGATCCTGAATCCCACCACCAAGCACATCGAACCCAGGACCGTCGATCTGGAGCGAGTTGATTCGCTCCTCTTCGCCTGCCGAGTCTACGCCAAGCCGTAAAGACGCCTTGTGGTTGGTTTGACCATCCTTCCCTCGGGATGGTATCATGCAGTCCTCCATCGACCTCGAACTTTCCCGACTCCGCATGTGGGTCACGCATGGCCAGCACATTGGGCCCTTGCAACCAAGAAAAGGAACTCCGCGAAATGGAAGACCCCCAAGCCCCTACCTTCCCCTCCCTGCCAAACCTCGTGCCCCCCACTTTCGTCTAAGCTTCCACATCCCGTGGATCGGACCAATCAAACCTGCAGGGATTGCAAAAAACACCTCCAGACAGTTTTTGACAGACTGCGAGGTTTTTGATGGGAATCGACCGGATTCAGATCCTTGTGATCGACGGCTTTTCCGAAGAACTTGCTTCACTGGAAGCTTGCCTCCAGACAGCCTTTCCGAAAGCTTGGGTGTTAAAAGCCTCCAGCGGCGCAGATGGCCTGGCCCTTGCCGCCGCCGAAATTCCCGATGTAGTCCTACTTGATGCAAGGCTTCCCGACATCGATGGATTCGAAGTTTGCCGGCAATTGAAGTCCGACCCGGTGCTCGCCCATATCCCTGTCGTGTTCGCCACAGCCATGGATGACGATCGAGCGATGCGAATTCTCGCTCTGGATTCGGGCGCCGAAGCCTTCCTTTCAATGCCCTTGGAAGAAATCGAACTGTCTGTCCTGGTTCGCGTGATGCTGAAAATCAGCAAGGCCAACATCAACAAAATTTCTGAACGGGAACGTTTGGCAGCCCTGGTGGATGAACAGACGCGAGCCCTGAACGATCGCCACCGGACCACCATAAATTTGATGGAAGACATCCAAGGAAAAAACCTAGCCCGCCAAGCCGCCGAGCAGCGCAAGGAGGTCGAGCGAGCCGAAATAGAAGCTCTGATCAACAGCACCGATGATTTGATCTGGAGCGTCGATAAAAACCTGAATTTACTCACGGCCAACGAAAGCTTTTTGGACAGCACAAGGGATTTTCTGGGAAAAAGGCGGACGCCTGGAGAACCGATCCTCCAGAACGACATGGATTCCTCCTGGTGCGGCTTTTGGGAAACCATGTACCGAACGGTTCTGGAGGGGAACATCGTAAAGAGAGAAGTCCACATCCCCGCGATCCGTGATTTGCCGGATTCCTGGTTGGACCTAAATCTGAACCCCATCCACGATGGCACCAAGATCGTTGGGGTGGCTTGTTTTGGCAAACGGATCACCCAAAAGAAACGAGCCGAGGAACTGCTGTACCAAAGCGAAGAACGCTTGCGCCTGGCCTTGGAGAACGCGGCCTTTCCGATCATGATCCATGCCGAAGACGGATCGGTGGAAATGATCAATGCCAAATGGACAGAATTGACGGGATACACTCTTGAGGACATTCCCACCACTTCCGACTGGGCCTTGCGAGCCTATGGACACCGTCACCAGGCCATCGAAAAAGAGATCCATGAACTTTACTCGCTCGAAGGCCGAAAGGACGAGGGCGAATATTGTGTAAAGACATTTACCGGAGAAACCTTGGTTTGGGATTTCGGATCGGCGGGATTGGGAAAGCTCTCCGATGGTCGACGTGCGGTCATCTCGATGGCCAAGGATGTCACGACCGCAAGCGGGACGAAGCTGCCTTGGTGGCGACCACCGCCCGCGCCAACGAGATGGCCATCCGCGCCGACCTCGCCAATCTCGCCAAGCGAGACTTCTTGGCCAACATGAGCCACGAGATCCGCACCCCCATGAATGGCGTGATCGGTTTGACGGGTTTGCTTCTGGAAACGGATCTGAATCCCGAACAAATCCGCTACACCCAGGCAATCCACGAGAGCGGACGAGCCCTGTTGGGACTGATCAACGACATCCTCGATTTCTCCAAGATCGAAGCCGGCAAGATGGAATTGGACAAGATCGACTTCCAACTTCAGGTCCTGTTGGACGATTTTGCCGATTCGACCGCCCCACGCGCCAAGGAAAGCTCCATCGAATGGATCTGTTTCGCCGAACCGAATGTTCCAAGCTTCCTTCATGGCGACCCAGGCCGCCTACGACAAGTATTGACAAACCTGGTCGAAAACGCCATCAAGTTCACTCCCCAAGGAGAGGTGTGTCTTTCGATTTCCATGACCCGTGACGAGGGAACATACGCGACCTTGCGGTTCACGGTCACCGACACGGGAATCGGAATCTGCCCCACCCAGCTTGGCACTCTCTTTCAGAAATTCAACCAGCTCAACACCTCGAACACCCGCCAGTTCGGTGGGACCGGATTGGGGCTTGCCATCTCCAAGCAACTTGTGGAATTGATGGGCGGGGAAATCGGGGTGGAAAGCGTCGAGGGCCAAGGCTCCACTTTCTGGTTCACTGTGGATTTTGAAACCAGGACGGAACTTGTTACTCAGATCTCCTCGCAAACCGACCGGCTGCGGGATTTGAGGGTTCTGGTGGTCGGTTCCAGTCCCGATGGGCAGAAATATCTTTGCTCTTGTACCCAATCGTGGGGAATGCGCCCCACCGCCGTGGTCAACTTGGATTCCAATTTCCTGGATGGCGCTTTGAAGGAGTTGTACCGGTCCGTGAAGGAGATGGATGTCTTTCCTCTGGTGATTCTCGATCAGGGAATGGGATCCAAAGCATCGTCCTTCGTTCAAGCGGTAAGAGCCGAAGAACAATTCTCGGAGGTCCGGGTGATCCTGCTCACGCCGTTGGGATATCGGGGCGAAGCCAAGGAGTGCGTCCGGGCTGGATTCGATGCCTACCTTCCCAAACCTTTTCGCACCAGCGACCTGCACGATGCCATGGTGCAAGTCCTCGATCGTTCTCCGACCCTTCCCGACGAAAAGAACAACGATCTCCAAAGCTTGGTCACCCGCCATTCCATCGCCGAACGCCAAGAAGCCCCCCCGGCCAAATCCGACCGGATCCTGTTGGTCGAAGACAACGCGATCAACCAGTTGGTCGCTCTGGGAGTTTTGAAAAAAATGGGCTACACGGCGCAGACGGCGGTCAATGGAGCCCTGGCCATTGCCTGGTTGGAAACGGAAGCCTTCGATTTGGTCCTGATGGATTGCCAAATGCCGGTGATGGATGGATTCGAAGCCACCGAACGAATCCGGAAGTCTCGAACCTGGGCGACAAATTCCGCGATTCCGATCATCGCCCTGACGGCCAATGCCATGGTTGGAGCGAAGGAGCAATGCCTTGGCGCGGGAATGGACGACTTCGTTTCCAAACCCATCCAACGCCAAGAGCTCGCCGAAAAGCTGTCTCATTGGCTGGCGTCTCCTCCCCCGAAGCAAAGCGTTGGTTCAGCCATTCCCTCCGAACCAAATCCTAACTCGCCTCCCGTGGTCTTCGACCGCACAGGGTTTTTGGAGCGAATCTGCGGCGACGAGGAAATCGCCCAAGGAGTTCTGTCCGTTCTCCCCGAAGATTTGGCGGAACGGTTGTCGGCCTTGGAGTCAGCTTGGTCGACCGGGGATTTGGCCGCCATGAAACGCATCGCCCATACCCTCAAGGGAACCTCGCTCAATGTGGGCGCTCTCCGGCTAGGAAACGTGGCGAAACAAGCGGAGGAAGCGTTCGTCCAAGAACAGCTGGCCGAAGTGCCCCATTGGATTTCCCAACTCCACCTCGAAACTAGGCTCCTGTTGACGGAATTGGAACCCTATATCGCCTAGGCGAACAGACGCCCCCCCTATCCATGACCGGCGCGATTGCCTCCCGCTCGAACGCTCAATTTCCCCCCAATTGCCTCCTGGCGCATCGGGGTGGGAAGTTGGACAATTTGCTTTCCGGGTAAGGGATCCCACCTCTCGAAGAGGAAACGATCGAGAAATTTCTCCGGGCTGGAAATTCGTTTTCAACATTGAGCGAGAAGGTCGAATGATTCGTCTCCAAGGCTGTTTACACGCACTCTCCACAAAGGGCATAATGGTCCAGATGATCCTGTGCAACCGTCCCTTTCCAAACCGGTGTGGAGCAGACCGATGGCCCTTGAGAAGACCTTGATTCTATCCATCGACGACCATCCGGGAGGATTGGACGAGCTGAAAGCAATGCTAAACAAGTCCTTTGCCCGATGGGAGATTTTATCTTCCGCCCCCCTCTCGCCAGAAGTCCGCCTTGAACCAGATCACCTGGCTCAAATGGTCGCCGAGAAAATGGCGCACGAGCGGGTCCAACGGGATGCCCTGATCAATAGCACCGACGACCTGATCTGGAGCGTGGACCCCGACTTGAATCTCTTGATGGCATACCTCGCCTTTTTGGACAGCACCCGGGAATTTTCTGGAAAGGAATTGAAGCTAGGTGAAAGTGTTCTCCAACCGACTTTTCCCCCCGAAATGTGCACTTTTTGGGCAGAGCTCTACCACGAGGCATTGGGTGGAAAAAACGTCCAGCGAGAATACCACACCTGGGCGACAGCAGGCTTTCCCGACACGTGGTTGGAACTGAAACTGAATCCGATCCGATCCGGTTCGAAGATCGTGGGAGTGGCTTGTTTTGGGAAGAACGTCACCGAACGCAAACGCGCCGAAACGGCCCTTCGGGAAAACGAAGAACGCCTGCGTTTCACGATGGAAAACAGCAACATCGGCTCTTGGGAACTGGACCTTTCTACCGGGATGGCCTCGCGGTCGCTTGAACACGCCCGGATCTTCGGGTATTCCGATTTGGGTACCCCGTGGGACTTTGCAAAATTCTTGCAACATGTGGTGCCGGAAGATCGCGAGAACGTCAACGATTTCCTGCACCAGGTGAGGACTGAGGGAGCGGATTGCAGCTTTGAATGCAGAATTCTTCGCGCGGATGGCGAAATTCGCTGGATATTCGTCAGGGGGCACCAATCCCGTCCCGTCACAGGTAGGCCGCCTCGATTGACAGGTATTGTCCAAGACATCACCGCACGCAAACAATCGGAACAAGATCTTCAGGAAAGCGAATATTTCTTCAAAGAAAGCCAGCGAGCTTCCTACACAGGCTCCTACAAACTCGATTTCCCTACCGGAGTCTGGGGCTATTCCGAGGTCCTTGGCCAAATTTTTGGGATCGACCCAACCTACCCCACCACGATCGAGGGATGGCTGAATTTGGTGGCCCCACCCGATCAGGAACGGATGAGCCAATACTTTCAAAACCTGGTCGAAAGGGGAGAGTCCAAATTCAACCAGGAATACCGGATTTTGCGCGCTTCCGACCGGGAGGTCCGATGGGTGCACGGATTGGGAGAGATCCGCTACGACGAAGAGGGAAAGCCCTTGGTCATGATCGGGACCATCCGGGACATCACGGAACGGAAACTCGTGGCCAAGGAATTGGAGGGCCACCGCTACAACCTGGAAGAACTAGTCAAACATCGCACCACAGAATTGGAATTGGCCAACCAAGAATTGGAATCCTTTAGCTACTCGGTTTCCCACGACCTTCGCGCCCCGCTGCGACGGATCGATGGATTTGTGAATTTGCTCCTCTGTGATTGCCGCGAACTGCTTCCCGAGGATGGCCTTCGCAACTTGCAAATCATTTCGTCCTCGGCCCGGAGGATGGGGATTTTGATCGACGACCTCCTTCACTTCTCGCGCACCAGTCGACAAGAAATGAACAAGGAGCTATTGGATATGAATCTTCCCTTCCAAGATGCCCTTCACATGGTTCATGAGGAGAATGCAGATCGCCAAATCGAATGGAAGATCACCCCGCTTCCCCAGGTCGTCGGCGACCACCATTTGCTTCGCCAGGTTTGGGTCAATTTGCTGGAGAACGCCGTCAAATACACCAGCAAGTGCGATTTTGCCCGCATCGAAATCCAGTGCCTGGATCGGGAGGAAGAGACGCGATTTTCCATCCAAGACAACGGGGTAGGTTTTGACATGCAGTACGCCGACAAACTGTTCGGCGTCTTTCAACGCCTGCACCGTCAAGACGAGTTTGAGGGGACGGGAATCGGCCTGGTCACGGTTCATCGGATCATCGCACGCCACAAGGGAAGGGTCTGGGCCGAATCGACACCGGGCCATGGCGCCACCTTTTTCTTCACCTTGCCCAAGCCATCCCTCGCCGACCACGATTGATACCCGCCACCAACGTTGACAATATTTGCCCCATAAAACATCCCCCGCTTCCCCCCTTCATAGGAGAATGTCGGGAACATCTAGGCCAGATAGAACAAAGCCCGATCACTTCCGCGACCGGGCTTGTGGTCATATTTTGTCTCTGAGAGTTTCGATCAATACGCCCACCAGTTCAACCTATAGTTGCGGTTGGCGGCTGTATTGATCTTGAAAAACAAATCCGCTCGAGGGGCCGGGAAAGCGCGATTCCACGTTTGCGACCATCCCGTAAGCGCTTGGGTGTCGCTTCCCTGGATCACGGTTCCTTCAAGCTGAAGTCCCGCCTCGGGAGTGAATTGCAAGGCCAGGTGCCCAGGGGTCCAAGCGGTGGGAAGGTTCGAGCCGCGAATCATGACACAGTTGGTCATCGGCACGGACACACTTACCTGAACGTTTGCGACACCAAGATCGAAGGAGTTCGTGGCGTTGCAGGTGGTCGGCACGGGAGGGGTGACCGGACTCGGTCCAGGCTCAATGCCGTAGACCAAGTTGCCCAAGTTGTCGTAAACAGTTACCCGATCGGTGGACACAAAATTCGGCCCGACGTTTGGCATGGACCAATCGTTGGTTTTGGTCCATGGAGTTGCGTAGGCATCAAAGTGCACTCCCAGTTGCAAATCAAGGCTCCCGGTTTGCGCGCCAGGAGCCAGCGTGTAGGTCGCGGGATATTTGATCTGGACGAAGACCACATTGTGATCTGGGGCCAGAGAGCCCGTATCCAGCGTCACCGCGGGATTGGAGTAGTACTTCTCGGCCACGATCTTTTGGCTGGAGAGCTCGGAGCGGTTGAACCAGATCCGCATCGAGAATCCTGTCAAAGCGACGTTGTCCATATTGGTGAGACGAACCATGGGCTTGGTGATGTTGGTCAAGGCGCTGGCGGCATCCAAAACTTCCACCTTCAAGGCCCGATCCGAAAGCAGCAATTGGTTGCCCATCTGGTCGTAGGCGATCAAGGTGTATTGGAAATCGGTGTCATTTCCTGTCGAATCCAAATAGGACGTCGCCAGCTTGTCCACACTCGCAATTTGGGTCCATTTTGCGGTATGGATGGGGCGACGGAAAACCCGGTAGTGAGATAGATCCAGCTCGGAATTGGGGTTCCAAGTCACCAGTTCGCCACTGGGTAGATGCGCCGCCCAGTGGATATTGGCAACAGGACCCGGAGGAGTTTCATCGAGCTGTGTGGAGATCACAATCGGGGCTCCGTTGGCTGGTACCGCGGAAGCCGGCAAGCTTGCAAAGGGAACCCCATACAGCGCCGCCGTCACAGCTTGGAAGTCCGCTGGCAGATTGGTTGGTGCAGGCGTATTGTCGCGCAAATTCACTTGAACTTGGGCAGACACCCCGGTCGCATTCTTGAGCAGATGGATTTCAAAAACCGGGTTCATGTTCAAGGTGTTTGTGACCTGGAAGGTGACCCGGTTTCCTAGGGTATTCTTCACCAGTAACCCATTGTGAATCTGGAGGGTGTCTCCGGTCGAGAAGGCGAGAGTCGCATCCAAATAGGTCGAGATCGTATAAACCTGATCGCGGCTTTGGGCCCCGATATCCGTGAAGCCCGCCCCCACATCGATCAGTGGGGAATTGCTCTGCAAGCGGTAATCGGCAGCCAAGGGATCCACAAATCCAGCCACAGCAAAGGGGTAAACCGGAAGCGAGGAGGCGGGGCATCCGATCGTGGTCTTGTAGGTGTTGACTGCTGAGGCGGGCGTGTAGGTTGTGGCTCCCACTTTAACCGAGACGACTCGGGTATTCACCAAATCGCAAACCGCAGACAAATCAGGAGCCGTCGAGGAAGGGTTGGGATATTCCAAATCCAACACGTCGGCATTCCCGAAATAGCTGTCCTTGACTCGGAAATGTTTGCCCAAAGAGGCGGGTACGCCAAACTGAACGCCGGTGGCAAAATTGTCCATGTTGACGTTGCTCAAGGTCACATCGCCGTTGAAGGTTTGGGTCGCATTTCCCACTTGCAAGGCGATCGGGTTGGTCGCGCCAGGATTGCTGAAAATCACATTGTCAAAAGTTGTCGCGATGTCACCACAACTGTCGCACACCCGAAGACTTGGCCCCGTCATGGTATTCCCGTTGTATTGGAAATAAAAGTCCTTCACCACGGTGGCTTGGGTGCTGGGTGGAATCGAAACCGGAGACGGGCAAACCGGATCTCCGGCAAACCCA
>CAIKAA010000311.1 GCA_903825275.1 uncultured Fibrobacterota bacterium
CTGCACCGAGTTGAAGATCTTCCTTCCCCTTTTGGCACCATGGAAAGGGGCCATCTTGATCGGCGCCACCGAAGCGACCGCCAAAGACCTTGCCGCCGGCTACCACAGCCTACCCGACGAGATGGTGGATCGGACCATCGCCTCGGAATTCCTCGCGGAACTTGCCGAAATGTTGGCTCGTGACATTTTCTGTGCTTCGGACATTCCGGTTCAAGCCGGGGCTCCCGTGGAACCCATTCCAGAACGCGCCTCGGCACTTTGGACGGCAGCGTTAAAAAGTCGCACCGTCCAGGGATGCAATGGAACGGGAAGAATGATCGCCGCTCTTGTGACGGGATCCGCATGAGTTGGCTTCGCTCGAATCTGAAAAATCTTCAATCCAATCCACTGATCAGGTTCTTGGCCTCGATCAAAGTGGCGGTGCTGAGCATGGGGTCATTGGGCCTTATTTTGGCCATTGGCACCATCGTGGAATCGCGTTACAACGCGGACATGGCCCGGCTGGTCCTGTACGACCAGTGGTATTTCCGGTTGGTGTTGGTGTTCTTGTTTCTCAACATTCTGCTGGCCGTGGTGGTCCGGCTTCCTTTGCGACGCGACCAGTATGCCTTCGGGTGCATCCATTTGGGAATGCTCCTGTTGCTGATCGGCGCCTGGACCACCCAGCTCAAAGGCTTGGATGGATCCATGGAGATTCCCGAAGGGACGTCGAGCATGGCGGTCCGTATGCCAGAAACTGTCGTGCGGACCTATGTGAACGAACAACTCGTCGCCGAGTCCCCCATCCACCGCAGCCTTTGGCATCGATCCGGAGACTTGGGAGCAGTTCCAGGAATGCCACTCCCCATCCCGCGCATCCTGGAGCAGATTCCCTTCTCTCGCACCTACCAAACGGTGGTTCCTGACTCGCTTGGTGGCCCCATGGTGGAACTGGCTCTGTTAACCGGCGCTACGGAACCCACAACCATGCGTTTGGGTTTAGAAAACCCCATGGTTTCTTCCCACGAAGATCTTGGGCTGATGGCGATCACGCTGGAACGCGTCCGTTCGTCGCAATCGTTTCTGGAAACCATCTCGACGGCCAAGGCGATCTTTCGGTTGGACTGCAAGGTGGGGAACGATTCCCTTTCCCTCGGTCTTTCCGACCTGATCAAAGGACGGAAATGGACCACCAAATCGGTTCAATTGGAAGTGGTCGAGTTCCTGCCTGATGCCCAAATCGGGACCTCCGGATTGATCAACCATTCCGACTCCCTCTCCAATCCAGCCGCCCGGATCCGCGTCACCCAAGGCGATTCATCCTGGGAAGAAATTCTTTACGGCCGGGTTCCCGATTTCCGGTTTTCGGGAGAGCGACACAAGGACGTTTCCTGGAAGGTCGATTTCCGTCCCGCAGGCGGCGCCTCCCAAACTCCTCTATTGCGCTTGGGAATTTCCGGCGACACCTTGATGGCTCGCTGCGAAAAGTCGGGACGGATTCTGTCCTCCTTCCGGTTGCCGCTTGGCAAGGACATCGCGTTGCCGTTTGGGGTGCTCCACATGTCCGTGGGCGCCTGGGAACCGCATGGATCCTTGCGCGATTCGTGTGTGGAAGTGGATCCGGCCCCCGGCAAAGATCTCCCGCCCCCGGCCATCCTGGTGGGCGCCGGCCCGTGGGGTGGAGCTCGATGGGTGCCCCTAGGCGGAGTCTTCACTTGGAACGAAAACGGTCTTCGGCGAGCGCTTTCCTATGAAGGACGACGCATTGCTCTTCCGTTTGGACTGCACTTGAACCGGTTCAAGATCGGCCGAGATCCCGGAACCAACCAAGCCGCCACCTACGAATCCTTTGTTTCGATTGTCGACAGCAACGGCACCCCCAAGGATTCCGCGCGCATTGCCATGAACGAACCGCTCAAACAGGGCGGATTCACCTTCTACCAAGCGAGTTTTTCCGAGGAGTCGGGGCGTCCTTCGACCACCATCCTTTCGGTCAACCGCGATCCAGGAAGAGCGCTGAAATATTTCGGCTCCATCCTGACCGTGTTGAGCATCGCTTGGTACACCCTTGAACGCAGCCGTTTGCGGCGGCGCTAGGACCAATCATGAAGCCAACCCTCTTGATCGCCACAGCCCTCGCAATGGGGCTTTCCTGGGCAGCAGACCCCCTCGTGGCGCTGCCGGAGTCCGTGTACAAGCTGGACCTTTCCAAGGCCGACGGAATCGCGATCCTCTCGGGGGGACGCATCAAGCCCTTGTTGGTGGCCGCCACCGAAGGAATTCAGGAAATCCGCTCTCGCTCCGGGATCACCAGCGAGCTCGGCCCGATGCGCTCGTGGTTTTCGCTGGCGATTTACGGCGACACTCTTGCCAAACAAAAAATCATCTTCTGTGCCTACAAGCCGCTTCGCCACGAGATTGGACTGGACCCCGCTGGCCAATTTGCCAGTTTCGACGAGCTTTCCGCCAATCGAGCCCTGCAAAATTTAACCGAGACCGCCGACGCCAAGGACCGCCAAAAACTGCGGCTGACCGCCTTGGAAAAAGCCGCTCGGGAAACCGCCCGTCGTCTTGAAAAGTTCGCCGAAGCCCGCTCGGGAAGCAATTGGCGATTGTTGACGGGTCCAGCGGGTCGGGAAGGCCTTTGGCGGCTCCCGCAAGAAATTCCGGTCGAAGAGATCGCGACCAATCCGGCTTTGATTGAACGAACCGAATCGGTTCGCCAACTGTTGGTGTCGTTCTCCCGAGGCGACCAAGCAGGGTTCGATTCAGCGGCCAAAACCCTCTCGACCAATGAAATTTTGACCGACTCCCTTTCGGGACTGGGCGAAGGACAATTTTTGCGCACCCGACCGTCCCATGTGCGGGCCGAGCTATTGCTGGTCCACCTACGTCCCTTCCGCTTCGCCTGGATCCTGCTTATGCTGACCTTTTTGGCGGCTTGGATGGCCCAAAGCGCGTCCAAAACCTCGCCAGACGTTTCCCGGCGGCTGACCATCGGCGCCGCGACCGGCTCGATTCTTGCGTTGGCCTTATTGATCACCGGCTTTGCCTTGCGGGTGTATGTCTCGGGCCGTGCTCCCGTGACCAACATGTACGAAACCACGCTTTGGGTCGGTTTTGGGGCCATGCTGTTCGGACTCCCCATCGCTTTGATTTACCGATCCCGCCTGGTTTTGGCCGCAGTTGCCGCCGCAGGATGGGTGGTGTTTGTGCTCGCGGACAATCTCCCCACGGTTCTTGACCCCTCGATCAAGCCTCTGGTCCCGGTGCTGCGAAATAATTTTTGGCTGACCCTGCACGTTTTGACGGTCACCATCTCCTATGCCGCCTTTTTGGTGGCCATGGCGATTGGCAATCTGGGACTCGTCCAAGTCTTTCGCAAAAACGCAGAGCTCCAAAAAACCCTGGCCCACTACGCCTACCGGGCCATGCAGTTGGGGGTCTTGCTGCTCACCTCGGGAATCATCTTGGGCGGCATTTGGGCCGACTATTCTTGGGGACGGTTTTGGGGATGGGATCCCAAGGAGACTTGGTCGCTGATCGCCGACTTGGGTTATCTGATCGTGCTGCACAGCCGGTTCAGCGGATGGATCCGCACTTTTGGAACCTTGATGGGATCGGTCCTGGCGTTCTTCGGGGTGGTCATGGCCTGGTACGGCGTAAATTTCATCCTGGCTTCGGGCCTGCATTCTTACGGCTTCTCGGAAGGTGGCGCCGCCGCCATGGCGGTGTTCGTGGTCGTTCAGGGAAGTTTCGCAGTGATTTGTGCGGCCAAATTTCGCCAGGGCTCCGTTAAAAAGCCATGAAAACCTGGTGGGCACTCCTTTGCGCGGGGTCTGTCTTTGCACAAACCATGCCCCAGGATCGCCTGCGCACCGGCATGGTGGAAGTTGGCTTGCGAGCCTGGAACGTGACGCTGGAGGGGGAAGAATCCTCCCATTCCCAATCGCTCTTCGGCATCTCGGCGTCTAGATTTGTCACCGACAACCTCTCTGTGGGAGGGCTGTTCGCGACACTTTCCGGCCATTCTCCTGCCGACGTTTTTTGCCTGGATGGCATGGCGCGCTTCTATTTCCAACCGCTCCAGCACTGGACCCCTTGGATGGAGCTTCGCCTGGGCGGTTTGATTCTTCCGACCGGAGGAACTGGTGCCACTCATCTTGGAGCGGGTTTCGGTTGGCGCTGGCGACCCCTCGAATGGATGGCCATCGACCTTCAATTGGCCGGATTCGAACGCTGGGGATACGATGATCCCTCGGAAGCGTCCAACGGCAGCTCCGATTGGACCTTGCAAAAAGGGTTGCTCAAGGTCTCTCTGGACAAAGAGGAGTATCGCCTTTGGCCCGCACCTTCCGTACAATTCCTATTCTGATCCCATCATGCTAGATCTCACAAGACGCCCACGCCGAAACCGGCAAAGTGCCGCCCTTCGTTCCATGGTGCGCGAAACCAGTCTTTCTGTTTCCAACCTGATCTTGCCCTGCTTTGTTCGGGAAGGACAGAATTTGTCCGAACCGATTACCTCCATGCCCGGATGCCATCGCCACAGCCTGGATCGCCTTCTGGTCGAAGCCCGCGGTTGGGTGGAACTTGGCATCCATGCGATCGCGCTGTTTCCCGTCACAGCGCCAAGTGACAAATCTTCCAGCGCCGAGGCGGCCCTGAGTCCCGACGGATTGGTTCCCCGAGCCCTTACGGCCTTGAAGGACGCGCTCCCGCAATTGACCCTGATCACCGACATCGCCCTGGATCCGTTCACCGATCACGGACACGACGGCTTGATGTCCCAAGATGGGCGGATCTTGAACGACGAAACCGTCGAGGTTCTTTGCGAGATGTCGGTTCTGCACGCTCGCTTTGGAGCCGATTTGGTCGCGCCCTCGGACATGATGGACGGTCGTGTCGGAGCGATCCGAAACAGCATGGATCGCGCTGGATTCGGAGACACCGGAATTCTCGCCTATACGGCCAAATACGCCAGCGCCTTTTACGGACCGTTTCGCGACGCCTTGGATTCCGCGCCCAAATCCGGAGACAAGAAGACCTACCAAATGGACCCGGCCAATCGCCGTGAGGCCTTGTTGGAAGCCGACCTCGACGAGGCGGAGGGTGCCGACATCCTGATGGTCAAACCGGGACTGCCGTATCTCGACATCCTGCGCGAACTGCGCGACCGCACCACGCTGCCTTTGGCCGCCTACCATGTCTCGGGAGAGTTTGCCATGCTCAAAGCAGCCTCTGCCAACGGTTGGATTGATTACGATCGCTGTTTGATGGAATCCTTGTTGTGCTTCCGTCGCGCCGGGGCCGATCTCATCTTGACCTACGGAGCCGTCGACGCAGCAAGGCTTTTGACGTGAGCTTGCGAGGGACATTTTTTGTCGGGTTGATTTGTTCCACCACCGCCTTCGCCCTGCCGCAGTGGTTTCCGACAAACTTTTCAAAGGCTTCCTCGGAAAATTCCGCCTTGCACCATTACCTCCAGCAAGAACGGCTGGACATCGCGGATTCCATCCATTCCGTTGGAAGCGTCGAAGTGGACGGAATCCGACTTGCCGTACACTGCTGGATCCCCAAAGCCGCCGCCGGAACCGTCTTTCTCGTGCACGGTTACTTCGACCACTCGGGAGTCTGGTCCGACCACATCCAACGACTCCTGGGCCGCAACCTCGCCGTGGTCGCCTGGGATCTTCCTGGACACGGATTGTCCGGGGGACTTCGGATGGATGTCGATTCCTTTGGCCAATACGCCAAAGGTCTGCGCGCCATGGAAGATTCCCTCAAAACCCGCGCCCCAAAACCGTGGTCCCTGGTCGGGCACAGTTTGGGCGGGGCCATCGCCCTCGATCGAGCTCGTCAGAAGGACTTTCCCTATTCCAAAGTTTGCTTGATCGCCCCCATGCTTCGCTACCATGGCTGGAATTGGATCGGAGTCGCCCTTCCCGTGGTGTCCCTGTTCAAGGACTCTTTGGCCAGGAACCGGAATTTGGCGTCTTCCTCAGATACCAATTTTCTTCGCCGCTTGAAGTCCGATTCGCTCGAAGGCTGGATCAGTTCAACCCATTGGCTCAAGCAAGTTCGGGTTTGGAATGCCGCGATGGAAACCGCGACATTGGCTCCCAGCCAGTGGCTTTTGCTGCAAGGGGGACTCGATCAAACCGTCGATTGGAGATGGGGAACGCCTTGGTTGCAGGAGCGAATCCGGGGGTTGAAAATCCGCAATTACCCCTTGGCCAGACATCATCTGCACAACGAAGGCGGCAGGACGGGTCTTGCTGCCAGAAAAGACTTTGACGACTTCCTTTGCGGCACCTCTTCCCAATCGGCGAAATAAGGGTTAACGTAAGAAGCAATGAAGGAATCAAGCGCCATCCTGGCCGGAAAATCCGTCGTCGTGGTCGAGGACGACACCAGCTTGTCGCCGTTGCTGCGGCTTTTGATCGAAGAAGCCGGGGCAACGGTCGAGGTCGCCTGTAACCCTCAGGAAGCCATCAGTCTAGTCCAATCCATCAAACAAATTGATGTGCTGGTGTGCGACGTGGTGCTGCCCTCCCGATCCGGCTTCCAACTTGCCGAGGAAATCGCAAGGCTCCATCCCAAGATCCGGGTGTTGTTCATGTCGGGATTTGGCGACCCGGAAATCGGCGCCCGCGACCTCGTGATGCCGTTCGACACGCTCTTGAAACCCTTCATGCCGGAAGACTTCATCGCCAAGATCCAGAGTCTCACGGTTCGCAAGAGCTGACGCATTTCTCCAGGGAGGAATCGATTCAAGTCGTGATTGCTCGAAGACTCGCCAGTTTCACCTTCCTGGCCTTGGTTCTGGCAAACGCAGCCGTTTCGTTTGGCGCAAAGGAACCGCAGCTCCGGTTCTTCGCTTTAGGGGATTGGGGACGGCAAGGCTGCCGGGAACAAGTCGCCGTGGCTCGCGCCATGAGCCAATGGGGCGCCAAGGTAGCCCCAAGTTTTGTGGTGGCCTTGGGCGACAACTTTTACGAATTCGGCGTGAAGTCCGTCACCGATCCACTCTGGAAGACAAGCTTCGAGGACGTCTACACCGATCCTTCCCTCCAGGTCCCTTGGTACGCCGTGCTGGGGAACCACGATGGGTATGGCAATCCCGATGCCGAAATCGAATACACCAAGTCCAGCAAGCGCTGGAGGATGCCCTCCAAATGGTATTCCATCCGACAATTTTTGTCTGACAGCACCGAGATCGAACTGTTCTTCTTGGATTCGGACCCCTACCAGGGGAATACCGCAGGTCGCTTGGTCCAAGCCGGATTTTTGAAACTTTCCGACACCACCGCGCAATTAAACTGGCTGGACAGCTCCTTAACGGCATCGAAAGCGAGCTGGAAACTGGTCTTCCTCCATCACCCGCTGCGCAGCCACGGACTTCATCACGAAGAAGCGCTTGCCATGAGCCATCGCTTCGAGACTCGATTTTTGAAGGGTGGCGTGGCGGCGGTGTTTGCTGGCCACGACCATGATTTGCAACACATTTTGGAGCCCGGAATTCCGTTGCACCATTTCGTGTCGGGCGCGGGATCTACCGTTCGCAAAGTGAAATCCAAGGCCAACACCTTGTTTGCGGCATCCGTCCCCGGCTTCATGATCCTATCCGTCCAACGCGACACATTGACTGTCCAGGTCATCGACAGCGCAGGCGTTGTGCTCCACACCGCAGCCATTCCACGCCCCCACCGCGAACCTGAAACAGGCCACTCGCATTAAATGTGTTCTCTCTTCGAATCCATTTTTCCGACTTGGTTCGTTGAGTTTTCCTGAATTCGATGGTTTCTCGAAATGCCATGGACTCGCAGAGGAATCAAAAACGGGTTGTAAAATGGGGCGATTCACCCTATTAACCAGTAGAAACTTGCCGCAAAGGCAAAATCACTTCCACCCCCCTCCTAAACCGTTCATCCATTTCGCAGGAGCCTATTCATGACGATGTTTCATGCGGTACGCCGCTTGAGTTGCGCTGTTTTAGCGCTCTGCCCAGCCTTTGTGGCAGCCGCTTCCATCACCGGAACCGTTTCCGATTTGAAGGGAAATCCCCTGACGGGCGCTTGTGTGGCGCTGACCACCTCGGGCACCTCCATCTCCAGCGATGCGAAAGGCGGCTGGTCTCTGGTGACGACCGGGGTTTTGACCCCGGTTCGGTCCGCACAAGAATTGACCCCCAAACATTTATTCCTGGATGGTGGCCATGTCCGCCTTCAATTCAAAGGGGTTGACGGCCTAGGGCGCACCTCCGACTTGCCCCTCGCGGCCAACCACGCCCCAGGCACCTTTTCGGCACCGCGCTCCGAAGCCGCCGCTCCCGACACCTTGGTGTTTGCCTGGAAGGGTCGGGTTCGCGCCAAAATAGCCGCCTCGGCCTTTGTCTCGGGTGCCATCCAAATGATCGACACCAGCGCGGCCACGGCCGGTGGTGCCTGCTTGACCTGCCTTCTGACCGGAACATCGGGGGTTTGCTCCGATACCGTGGCTGGTACGAACATTGTCACCAATTCCACCTTCGACGCGGTATTGACCCCATGGATGGCCATCACCGAAGCCCCGGGTGCCGAAAAGGCCACGATCGTGGCCGGACAATTGCAATTGGTGATCACCAATGACGGAGCCCCCAAACCATGGGGTTGCATGCTGATGCACCAGGGAATTCCGGTTGTAGGAGGCAAGTCCTACCGCTTGTCGGTGGATGCCCGCGCGTTGGCTCCGTTCAACCTGATTCCCTCGGTCCAGACCAACACCGACCCCCCAGGGGAGTACTTTATCAAGCCGTCCTGGCCGCTGACGACGACCATGAAGACGTTTACGATCGACTTCAAGCCCACGGTGGCCCAAGTCAAAACCCCCACCTCGGTAATCCAATTCAGCATTGGAAACCAAGGCGCCACAACCCTATTCTTCGACAACGTCCAGCTGATCGAAAAGACCACGCCATAAATAACTAAGGCCCCGTGTTGTTCGGCGTATTGCTACGCCAGCACAACACGGGGCCTTTTTCGTTCGATCAAGTCGTTGACGCGCCCCGAGCCATCAGGATCTTGCCCGAGCGAACCATTTCGACCACCCCGTAACTCGAGAGCAATCCCAGGACGTGATCGATCTTGTCTGAGCCGCCCGAAATCTGCAAGATCAAGGATTCGGCCCCAAAATCGACCGTCACCCCCTTGAAATGTTCCACGATTTCCAGCACCTGGGTGCGGTTTTCGGGGGGACACTTGACCTTAACCAAGGCCAGCTCCTTTTCGATGACCTGGTCGCCGGTGTGGTCGATGGCCCGCACCACATCGACCAGCTTGAAGAGCTGCTTGATGATCTGGTCCAACGTACCCGGATCTCCCGAACTCGTGATCGTCATCCGCGAGAAATCGGAATCCTGCTGGGTGCTGACCACTAAGCTGTCGATGTTGTAGCCCCGCCGAGCAAACACCAAGGCGACGCGCACCAACACGCCGGGCTTGTTGGCCACCAGAACGGAAATGGTATGACTTGCCGTTTGCGTACTCATCTCAGGTGCTCCCCGTGGGCTTGGCCATTTTCTGTTTGGGCCGTTCGATCAGCATGTCCTTGTATCCAGCACCCGCCGGAACCATGGGGAAGACATTGTCTTCCTTCACCACTTCGGCCTCGATCAGGCAAGGTCCGTCGTTGTACGCCATCGCCTGCTTGAGGATGCGCTTGACATCTCCGTTGCGGCGGATTCGCCAGGCCTTCACCCCGTAGGCTTCGGCCAGCTTGACAAAATCTGGATTGCCCACCATGTCCACGCCGGAATAGCGGTTGTCAAAGAACAGTTCCTGCCATTGGCGAACCATTCCCAAGTAATTGTTGTTGATGATCAAGATTTTGAGTGGGACCCTTTGGAGCGCGGCCGTGGCCAGTTCGCAAAGGGTCATCTGGAATCCACCGTCGCCCACGATCGCCCACACTGGCTTGTCGGGCACACCTAGTTGCGCGCCGATCGCCGCCGGAAACCCAAAACCCATGGTGCCCGCACCGCCCGAGCTGATCCAGGAGCGAGGGAAGGTGCTGCGGATGAATTGGGCGGCCCACATTTGGTGCTGGCCCACGTCGGTCGTGACAATGGCCTTGCCCCGGGTGAGCTTGTCCAATTCGTCGAGCACCATCTGGGCTTTCAGACCGCCTTGCTTGCCGTAGCGCAGCGGATACTGCTTGCGCCAAGCACTGCATTCCTTGATCCAATCGGCCGATTCCAGCTTGCGCACCAAAGGCAGCAAGGCTTCGATCCCGCGTTTGGCATCCCCCACCAGCGAAACATCGGGCTGGATGATCTTGCCGAATTCCGCCGGATCGATGTCCAGATGGATCTTGGTGGCATTGGGACAAAACTCGGAAATTTTTCCGATAATGCGGTCGTCCCAGCGCGCCCCAATCGAAAAGATCAGGTCGCAGTTCATGACCGCCTTGTTGGCATAGGCCGTCCCGTGCATTCCCAGCATTCCCATGTGCAACACATGATCTTCGGGCATGGCGCCTTTGCCCAGCAGGGTGTTCACAACCGGCGAGCCCAGCTTCTCGGCCAATTGGGTCACCACCTTGCCTGCCCCTGAAATCACGGCTCCGTGGCCGATGTACAACAGAGGTTTGCGCGACTTGGCGATCAAGGCCGCGGCCTTCTGCAAATCGGCGCGATCGGGCATCGAGGGAATCTCGTACCCCGGCAGGTCCACTTCATCGACAAAGGGCGCATTGCAGGGCCCGCCGGTGATGTCCTTTGGAAGATCAAGCAATACCGGACCGGGACGTCCGGTGGTGGCGATGTAAAAGGCTTCCTTCATGATCCGAGGCAAATCATTGCCGTCCTTGACCAGGTACGAATGCTTCACCACCGGGTAGGTGATGCCGGTCACGTCGGCTTCCTGAAAGGCATCTTTGCCCAACATGGGAGAAATGGTCTGGCCGCAAAGGACGATCAAGGGCGCCGAGTCCATTTGGGCGGTCAGGATTCCCGTGACCGTGTTGGTGGCGCCTGGACCCGAGGTCACCAGCACCACTCCCGGCTTGCCGGTGGCGCGGGCGTAACCGTCGGCCATGTGGGTCGCACCCTGCTCGTGGCGGACCAAGACAAGCTTGATTTGGGGAGCATCCACGAGCGCATCGAACAAGGGGATGGCTGCGCCTCCGGGATATCCGAAGACATACTCCACCCCTTCACGGATGAGGCATTGAATGATGACCTCGGCCCCGGTGGGGATTTTTTTGTCCATTGTCTACGTTCCTTGATTGAACTGGTGACTTCTACATGGGCGCCCCGATCCGACGAAAAGACCGTTCCCCATGCAGTAGGCTTGGTTAAAAAATGACATTTTTTCCACCAATTTGCAATGACTTGCCCACAGAATTTCAGAAATCCGAGAAAGAGAGCGTACAAAAACATGGAAAATCGCAAGCTGATCAAGATTCCACCCGAAATCGAAGGCAAAAAAGCAACATATTTTGAGAAGCCCACCAGAACACTCCCCATTCTAACCGTTATCTCGGCGATCGTCTTGCTATGGATGCTTCAAAGCATTTTGGCGCCCTTCATTTTTGCCTGCATCCTGGCTACTCTCACTTGGCCCCTCCGGGACAAGCTGGTAAAAATCACGAAGGGAAGGACAAATTTGGCCTCTGGACTCCTCCTTCTAGGAATGATCGCCCTAATTGGAGCTCCTGTAAGCGGGATATTGCTCCTGGCCTTCAGCCAAGCCCAAGATTTTATCGCTAATTTCAGCCCCGATCGCGTCCATTCCTGGTTCCTTCTTCAAGGAACCAGGCTAGATCACCTCCACTTGGCGAATCAAATGGGGTTAACCTCAGAAAGTCTCCAGATCAAACTGCGTGATGGGATGACCGACATGGCGAGGTGGAGCATGAATGCCGCCTTTGGTGTGGGATCAAACATCCTTCACACTCTCTTAATGCTGGGAATCACCCTGATGAGCTTGTTTTATCTGTATGTCTCGGGTGATTCGTTTGTCTCCGGCGTAAAAGCCATCGTTCCACTCCCCGATTCTCAGGTCACGGACTTGTTGGATGTCTTCCGGCGCACAGCCAAAGCCATCTTCAAAGGGAATTTTGTGATCGGTGCCACCCAAGGACTGCTAACTGGCCTCTTGTTTTGGGCAGCAGGTCTTCCCTCTCCGGCCTTTTTTGGGGTTTCCGCCGCCTTGGCCAGTTTGATCCCCGCGGTGGGAACGGGATTGATCTGGGGACCTGCGGCTTTATTCCTCCTGGTTTCCGGCGAAGTGACTCGCTCCCTTCTGGTTTTTGGAGTGGGCGCGGGAATCATTTCCACCATCGACAGCATCATGCGCCCGTCTCTGGTGGGAAGGGACGCGGGGATGCATGACCTGATGGTTTTTTTGACCACCATCGGGGGGATTACCTTCTTCGGACCCATCGGCGTCCTCTTTGGGCCATTGGTCGGTGCGGGCGTGATGGCGATGTTGCGATTGTATCTGGAGCGGAAGGCCGAAATCGAACCCAAAGAGGCATCCAGCTCCGTCGAGGCATGAATCGCCCCCAAGAACCCACTCTAACGGTCTTCAATCTTCCGATAGAGGTCCGTTTGCGGACCACGGTCCCAGGTTTCGTAAATCTCTCGGGATTGGGTTTCGGGAAGTGGCAGTCGATCGAGCGAATTTTCTTTCATGAGCCGGGCAACATGACTTGAATATTTCTCGCAAAGCCAGGTTTCCCCGGGTCGATCAAACACTTTTCGCATGCGATCGAAAATTTTACCGAACGGCTCTTGGTTCAGATTGCCAAAACTGATGTTCAAAAATTCGCAGGGCTGTATATCGCCTTTGGCATTGATGTAAAAACGATCCGTTCCACCCGCTGTGCATCCAAACACCTCTGGACTTTCCTCAACAATCTGGGCGCTGATGCTGGGGTAGCCCGCATAGTCGGGATGCGTGTTGTATCGAGCCACCTTGCGGGTGATGCTTTCCAACACCAAAACGGGAAACGCACTGTGGTGACTGTGAAGCCAATTGCCAGCCGCCTTGGGTTTGATCAGTTGAATCAAGCAAGCCCCAAAGGATCGCGCCTGTTCCATCACCGCCTCGAAAGTGCCATCGGCAAATTGCTCCAGGGTCAAACAACAATTGAACGCCACGGCAACATCGGCTTGGTGGCAAAACGCAACTCCCTCGACCATGGATTGCCAGGCATCCGATTTACCCATGAAGCGGTTCATGGTTTCGGGATCGTGACTGTGCATGCTGAACATCACGGCTGTGAGCCCGAGCGATTTGAGTTCGCACAATCGTTCGAGAGTGATACCCTTGCCGGCCGAGTTGATCCAAATTTCAGACCGATCGTCGATCACCTCGCACAATCTTCGCAATCGATCATAGGTCAAAAACGGATCCCCCCCCTCGATGTTCACAAAGGCCGTACCGCGATCTTGGAGTTCGCCTGCGGCGACCAGAATTGGCTCCAGGGCGCTATCCGGGCCTTTGTCCAAGTGCTGGTAACAATGCTCACAGCGATAGGTGCAGGCCGAAGTCAAACTGATCAGGACCGTGGTATTGGGGCTCTTGGTGCCAAAGGTCGCGAATTTCCGCGTCGCCTGGTCGAAGGCCCGCGAAGGGAAACCCGGGATGTACAGTCCAAGTCGAATTTTGTCATCGATGCTCGTGAACTTATTGTGTTGCATCTTGCCAAGAAATGTCAGGAGACGCCACAAGGTGAGGATGTACTGGCGGATCGTGAGCCGACCCGCCAACCAATCATTTCCGAAGAATAGGGTGCGGTCCAGACTGAGGCGAATGTTAAACGCGAGCTTGGACAGACCCGTGACATTTCGGATGGCGACACTCATCGGCGGCTCCTGTCCTGTTCGTACCAGGCGACAGTGTTGTGGATGGCAAGTGGGAAGGGCGTCTCGGGAAAGGGGCCGAAAGTCTGGTGGAATTTTTTTCCAGAAAACGCGATCGAATCGAAGAACATCTCCACGCGAGAACGCGTGAGCGGAGGTGGATGCTTGCATCCAAGCAAAGTCCACATAAGTTCAAGTGTGGTTCCCAGAATCATGCTGGGCAGGCGAGGCACCAACCAAGGCGAACGTATTTTGGCTTCCTGGCACAAGGCAAGATAGAATTCCCACATGGTCTGCTTCCGCAAGCTGGACACAATGAAACGTTCGACGCCAGCCGGTTGATTTTGGTAGACGCGAAGAAAAGCCTGGGCCAAATCGCGCACGTAAAAGACTGGGAAAAGGTTGGTGGGACATCCTGGAGCAAGAGGAAGACTCCGCACCGAATCGAGATATTCCATGAATCCACTGCTGGCTTCGCGTTCCCCAAAGATCCACACTGGCTCCAACACCGTGAGCTGAATTCCGTGTTGCACGGAAAATTCCATCGCCGACTGGGTGGCGCGGGCCTTGGTCTCGCGATAATGGTTCATCGCCGAGGGAAAAAAACGCCCCAACGGAACCAACTGTCGCGGATGGAAGGGAAACGTTTCGTCTTTTGGGTTCGGGTGATCTTCCTCGCCATAGGACGAAATGCTTCCGGCCAAAATGATCCGTTTCACGCCCGCCAAGCGAGCCGCCTCAAGAACATTTTTCGTCGCCGACACATTGGCCCGTTCGAAGCTGGCCCTCGAGCCCCAATCGCAACTGCGACCCGCGATGTGTATCACGCAGTCCAAACCCTGAAAGGAATTCGCCAGGGCTTTGACGGCATCGCTTTTGTCCAACGGCAATCGAAGCAGGACATGATCCAGCCCAGCCTCCCGCAAATGAGTCTCCGAGCTGCCCGGCCGCAATTGGCAAACCACTGGAATCCCCGCCTGGGCGAACGCATCTGCCACATGGCTTCCAATGAACCCATTGGCCCCCGTGATGCAAACGCGCCGATCACCGGAGACCGTGGCATCGTTTTCCCCATCAGTTTTCATGGCGTTCCAACATCAATGCCAGATTGTGGCCGCCGAAGCCAAGACTTAGCGATAGGACGCGTTGGATGGACAACTGGCGTGTTTCCTCCAGGAGACGCACACCAGGCATTTTTTGTCCACTTGGCGTACCATGCCAGGAGCCATGGAGGAGTCCATGGGCGCATAGGGCAATTTCAAAGGCTCCACTGGCTCCAAACGTGTGTCCCAGCAAGGCTTTGCTTGCCTGCACCCAAGGACGATTGTCTTCCTCTGGCCATAGCTCAGCCATTAGTTCGGATTCGATCCGGTCATTTTCTGTCGTACCCGTGCCATGGGCATTGACCAATTGCACATCGCGTCCCCCCGAGACTAGGCGAGCCAATTTTTGGACCTGGAATCCGTCGGGAGCCAATTGGGCAATGCTATGGGCGTCGTTGTTCTCGCCATATCCTGTCAATTCGGCATAAATGCGCGCACCACGATCGATCGCGGCCTGGCGCTCTTCCAAAAGCAACATGCAAGCTCCTCCCTCACCGAAAAGGAAACCCGTGCGCTCGTCAGAAAAGGGTTTGGGAAATCCGTCGCGACTCCGGGTACAGACGCCCAATTGGTCGAAGCCGCGCAGGACCGCACCGCTCGAATCCTGCAAATTCTCGACTCCCCCACAAAGAGCTGCGGGCATCACCCCAAAGCGAATCTTGTCATATGCCTCGCCGATCGCCAACGTTCCCGAGGCGCAGGCCGCGTTGAGCGTGTGGACGGGTCCGCGAATTCCGAATAAGATCGCGCTCCAGGCCGCCGGAGAATTTGTCATCAGCATCGGAATCATCATGCGATTGAAAGAGTGTCGGCTTTGGGGCGTTCGCTGGACCTTGAGGTGCGAGAGGTATCCTTCGAAAGCCGTTTGCAAGCCCGTGAACCCCGTTCCCAAAAAGATTCCCGTCCCATGGGGAAGTTGGGCATCCCAGCCACCCTGACGCTCGCGCAGCTCCACACGGGCATCTTCTAGGGCGAATTTCGCCGCCAGCAGGCACATGCGATCTTCCGGTTGCATCACCCGTTCCAGGTTGGTGCGGATCCCCTGCCTTTCCAAGTCAATTTCTGGCAACGGGATATAATGTCCGGTCCGAAAAGGATGATGACGGCGAAAACTCTCGGGCAAGGGTTGGACGGGACAGCGCATGGCCTCCATCGCCTCGAAAAACGCCCCATTGCCCACCCCAGCAGCGTGAACACAACCTAGACCAGTGATGACAACCCGGTGGTTCATCGTCTCCCTTTCCGGACCATGCTCTCAAGGTCCCGAAGGTAATCCGACAGATTTTGGTAATCCCGGGCACTAGGGATCCCCTGTGATAGACAAAGGGAAAGGCGATGATCGGCGAGAATACGGGATGCTTGCGAGGCCTCCACCACGGTTCCGATTCGGAACAATTCCAACCCCTCGATTCGCGCCGCCTCCAACAAGGAGATCTCCCGCGTTGGCGGCACGCTGAACAGCAGTTCGTATTCCCCCGCCCCGCCCAAGGCCAAGAGCATGGGTGGTTTGCCCAATAGACGGCAGGCCAACCGCCCGGACCCAAGGTAGGGAATGTGGTCCACCACAAATCCGACTTGGCTTTGGTCGGCCAGTTGCAATAGGCCCGAGGCCAGGCCATCGCTCGTGTCGATGGCGGCAGAGGCGTATTGGGCTACCAATCCGGCTTCCCGATGCAACAGACGAAATCGCGGACGGAAAAGCGCCAACATTTTCTGAAACACCACGCCTTCCCCGTACAACCCAAGGGCTGCTTCCAAATTCCCCAGCCCGATGCGTCCGCTCAAAAAAAGCGAATCACCCGCCCGAGCCCCCCGACGATCGATCACTCGATCACGGGGGCGCCCGATCACCTGAGCCGTGTACCGCCAATCGTCGCCATGCCCCCAATCGCCGCCCAAAAACCCCGCTCCGCAGCCGCGCAACGCGGCCCCAACTCCGCGCGCAAAAGCCTCGAGGAACGCTTCATCCCAATCGGGAGCGGGCACCAGCGCATGGCTGTAAAGTTGAGCCCTTCCGCCGCAGGCGAATACGTCGGCCAGGGCCGCACAAGCCAGGTTCCAACCCAAACACTCGGGGTTGTCGGTGCGAAGTCGGTCTTCGGAAGAAAATTCGTCGAGGTTGCAAAGCAGGGAGATCCCCTCCAACACGGCCAACTCGCAATCACTTGAGTACACCGGAGTTATTCTTTCGGGGGCAGCCGGAAGAATCTCGGTGATCCTGCGAATGATCCTCTCCTCGCGATTCATGGCGCAATTTGGGTGCTTCCGACACCCTTGGGGGAAACACAAACGGGCAGTTTTTGACGACACAAGCGCACTTTACAGGGAAGGTAGCCTGCCGGATCACCATCGAATTCGACTTCGGCGGGGCCGTTTGGATGCCGAACTTCCAACTCGCGAAAGTAATCCAGCGCGAAGGGAGGCTGATCGCCTGCCGGTCGCCCGCCGTACAACAACCATAGCCCCCGGGGAATATCTCGAAGCCGCATGCCAACGACCGCAAGCCTGTACAAGCAACCCGGATGTTCTCCCAGGTTATTGGCTACTTGCAATCCCGAAGCCACATGGCGAGTCAGCCCCAGAAAAAGATTGGTCGTGTCCACCAAGCGCACCCGGCGACCATCCTGCACCAACTCGAGTTCCAAGGGACGGAAGGTGCGCAACAAGCCAAGCAGACTGAAGAAGGTGCCGAGCAAGTCTCCCCAGCGATGGCGAGCTCCCGAATTGGCGCGACGTGCCAGCTCTGGACCAATCCCGATGTTGGCGCAACAGGCGAAGTGGCGGGTTACGGGTTCAGGCAAAGATGGCGAAAGGCGCAATTCGATTTCCGCGACAGGGATCGATTGGATCACACTGGTTTTCGAAACCGCCACGACCATCGCCGCCTCTGGCTCAAGAGGAATTCCGTAACTTTTGCAAAAGTCAGGACTCGTACCCGTGTACAAAACCCCCAGGCTCGCCGCCGAACGCAGTCGGCTTCCTTCCCCAAAGAAACTGTTGAGCACTCCGTTGATGGTCCCATCACCGCCCACCCCGACGATCCGGTCGAAGTTCTCGGCGTGCGCCTCCAATGCCAATAGTTGGGCATCCTCCAAGGATCGCGTGGTTCGCAAAGCGTGGCCTTCGTCGGGATGCTCGGAAAGCCAATGTTCGATCTGCTCCCGCATTTTTCGTCCGCGGCGATTCCCACTTCCCGATCCCGGATTGTAGATGAAGCAGATTTTCAAAACGCGTTTTCCTGACAGATTTTGGCAGACTCTTCCAATGCCAGGCAAGCATTGTCCATTTCATCGGCGGTCAACCCCGCATGGGCGATCATCCGGACAACTCCTTTGTTGGGCGGCACCGAAGGTGGCAAGAAGGGCGTCGAAAAAACGCCACGCGACAAAAGTTCCCGCGCCAAAAGCAAAGTCGCCCGATCCGATCCTTGCAGGATGCTCACAATCGGAGCCCGTCCGTAAACGGTCTTCAGTCCAGCACGGTGTGCACTTGCCAAAAGCTGGTTTCGATTCGTCTCCAATCGAGCTCGCCGGGCAGGGAATTCGGAATCCAAAATCCGCAACGCCTCGAGCAATCCACCAATCATGGGCGGCGCCAAGGCCGTGCTGTAGATCAAGGCCGCGTTGGCGTAGCCCAGGTATTCCATCAATTCACAAGATGCCGCGACCACTCCCCCCTGGCCCGCCAACGCCTTGCCCAAGCTCGCCGTGTAGATACCAGAATACGAGGGGATCTCCTCGTGTTCCAAAATCCCGCGCCCCCGATTTCCGAGAACTCCGATGCCGTGTGAATCGTCGATGACGGCCAGAGCTCCAAATTCCTCGGCCAGCGCATGGAGCTTGGCCAGCGGGCAAATCGTGCCCCGGGTGCTAAAAACCGACTCGCTGACCACCAACACGCGACGGTAAGAGCCAACTCGGGATAGCAGCTTCCGAAGATGATCCATGTCGTTGTGCAAAAACGGCATCACCTTGCAGCCAAGGCTTGCGATTCCCTGCAACAGCGATGCATGGGCGAATTGATCTACCAACACCACGTCTTGCTTCCCCGCCAGTGCCGTGAATAACCCCATGTTGGCTTGGTAGCAACTTGGGTAAAGCAAGGCCCGGCCAAGTCCCGAAAATTGTTCCAGCGACCGGCACAGTTGGTTGTAAATCCGATTGCTACCGGTGGCGATGGGAGTCCCGCAAAGACTGAGTCCGTTCTCGTCCAAAGCCTGTCGCGCAGCGTTCAAAACCCGAGGATCGTTGGCCAATCCGAGGTAATTGTTCGAGGCTAGGTCCAGCACCTCACGACCCGCCAAACGCGCTGGTTTGCCAAGTCCTTTCTCCAGCTCGGCATAATACGGGTTGAAGCCGAGTTCCCTGGCAAGGCTCACGTCCACCTTTAATTCACCAACCCACTTTGGATTCATGCGCAATTTCCGTTTTCCGGTCCCGCCGTGTCCTGTTCAAAAACAGATTTTGTCGCAGAAACAAGATATCGTTCCTGCAGCAGCCGCACCACATCGGCGGCCAAAGTCACCTTCAAAAAGTCTTCCTCGAAAATTTCGATTCCAAACGCGTCGTCAAGTTCGTTCATGACCATCAGGGATGCGAAGGAATCCATACCCAACTCTTCGCGCAGCTTGACCTGTGGTCCCACGGCGATCGCGCTTTGGGAAATCTTTTGAAGAATTGCAAAGACCGTGGTTTCGATCTCAGTTTGATCCATGATGACCTCGGGCGTAGCAGCGTGTTGGCATTGAAGTATCGCACATGATAGCGCACTGGTTGCAGCTTGTGCAGGCCGCCTGATGCCCCAATTCCAAGGCAATCCGCCGGACAAATTCTGGCTCGGCAATCAAGGGTCGCGAAAGCGCCACCAGATCGCAGCTTCGGGATCGGATCGCCTCATCCAGCTCCATCCCGTTTTGCGGAATCCGCCCACACTGATCACAGGAAGGGAACCCAGCTCCCGCGCGCGGCGAGCCGCCTTGAGGTTGTAGCGCGGTTCAAAATCCTTTATGGAAAGCGAGGCGAACGGAGCCAATAGTTTCTTCCAAAGAAATGCAAGCCACGGCGCTTCGATCTGGTAACGAGGATTGTAGGCGACGATCCGGTCCAGGGGCAGACTGTTGCCTCGAAATATGTTCAGGGCATGATCCATGCTCCCATAACTCACCTCGACGGCATCGACCGGCTGATCTTGCAAGAATCGGATCAAAGCCTCGAACCGGTGTGGGTTCATGCCATTTCGCAGACCATCGCCGTGGCTCACCTTCACCCAACACCCGAAGCCGCTGCCGCACGCGTCTCGGATTCCCTGCAACACCTCGGCAAGGAATCGAGTGCCAATGCCTGACTTTGGATCCACGCCATAGGCATCGCGGCGGCGGTTCAACGCAGGCGTCAAAAATTGGTGGATAAGATACCCATGGGCCGCATGGATTTGGACTCCATCAAAACCCGCCCTTTGGGCCAATCGTGCTGCTTGCACGAATTGTTCCACCCGCTCGGGGATTTCATTCTCCCGCAAGGCCCGAGGCTTCGAGCGGAAGTACCGCGATGGTTTCGATCCTGGCGCCACCACCTCCATTCCTGTCGAGCCAGAATGCGTTTGCCGGCCGGTATGGGCGATCTGCAAAAAAATCACAGCACCTTCTCGGTGGACCTCGCGATTCATTTCCGACCAAGCCGACAAATTTCGGTCATCGGCCGCGCTGGCTTGGCGTGGCTGCATCGATCGCCCTTCTTGGGACACATAAGCAAATCCAGTCACCAACGCACCCGGACCCGATCTGGCCAACCGTGTGTAAAGCCTTTGGTAGGCTGGGGTGACCAAGCCGCCGGAATTGGCCAAGCCTTCATAGGTGGCCGAGCGCACGATGCGATTGCGCAGCGTGTGGCTCCCGATCTGGATGGGCGTGAAAAGCGGTGACTCGCTCAAGCCTGGGCGTTCTTGTGCAACCCGAACAGGAAGCCGATGAAGATGTAGCTGACCAGAAATAGCTGCAACGCCAATTCGCGGTTGAACAAGGCGATGAAGGTAGCCTGCGCGCAAACCCCGGCGCGAAAATTGGTCGCTAAACTGAAATAGGTGGTTGTCCCGACGGGATTGCGGTAGTAGAGCACCCCGGTCCAAAGCTGCAGAAAAAACGACAGGACCCCCAGGAAAACGAAGGTTGGATTGATCCTGGCCTCGATGAATCCTCCGGCATACACAGCGAAAAAGGCGAAGGTTGGCATGAAGGCCAAGGCGATGGCTAATTTTCGCGATTTCTCGATGCCGTACCGTACCACCAGCGTGCGCTTGCCCGAGGCCTTGTCGCCATCGTGATCCTTGAAATAGGTGTAGAAGGTCATCACCCCGTGGATGATCCAAAGCACAAGGAGAACCGAGGTTCGGGAGGAAGTGAAATACGGCGATTGGGTGGGGCCGCTGGCTAAAAACCCAAAAATGCTCGTCATGGTGATCATCAAACCGAATACCAAATTGCCCAGGATTCCCCAAGCTTTGGCGTACTCGTAAAGCACATTGAGGGCGATTCCCACCACAAAGGGAATCAGCGCGATGGGTTGGAGGTCAAACCAAATGACAAAAGCCGTCCCGATCAGCATCAAACCGGTCACCGCAAGGGCGCCTTCAGGATGCAAGTCCCCATTCACCATCGGCCGATCTGGGGCGTTGATCCGGTCTTCGGCTAGCCCCAAGTAATCGTTGATGATCTGGTTGATCCCCCACGAAAGGAAGAGCAGCCCCAAAATCACCACTTTGTGCGACAGGGAAGGCAGAATTTCTACGGTCCGAAACTCGGTGGCGATATGCTCGTAGAAACTTACTCCAAGCCATCCGCCAATTCCTGTCACAAAGGCGTAGTAAAGCCGCATGGACTTTGTGTAAGCCGTAAAAAAAGTCCAAACCGATTGGAGGTTCATCGCGGCTCCTCTAATTCTTGACGGAGGAAGGAAACCGCCCAGAAAGCGTTTTTTAATCCGATTCGAGGGCCTGGACCGGAACAATAGGAATACCCACCTGCACCAACCGGGCTCAGGATCGCTGATCCAGGTATCGGAAACATCACCATCTGGAGGAGTCGGGGGAAGCAGGAAGGGAGCATGGATTCAAGATACAGTCCACGAGAGTTGCCGGAAAGTCCGTCCTCTCTAAAGCCCCCTTCATTTCCGGGCATCACTGGGGCCACTCGGGCCAACTCGGGAGCCCAAGGGGGGGACACGATTGGTCCATGTCCCCCATGCAAAAAGGGGTTCCGAAGAACCCCTTTCCCAATCAGCGATGTTTCGGTCGTGGGACCGAATGCGGATTATTTGCCGCTGGCGGCCTTCTTGAGGGAAGCGGCCTTGTCGGTCTTTTCCCAGGTGAATTCCTTGGTTTCGCGGCCGAAGTGGCCACCTGCCGCCGTCTTGTAGTAGCGAGGCTTCTTGAGGTCGAGCATTTTGACGATGCCAGCGGGCTTGAGATCGAAGTTGGCGCGAACGATCGCTTCCAGCTTGTCCTGAGCGATTTTGCCCGTGCCAAAGGTGTCGATCAAAACCGAAACCGGTTCGGGGAAGCCGATGGCATAAGCCAATTGGACCTCGCAACGGGTGGCCAGCTTGGCGGCCACGATGTTCTTGGCCACGTAGCGCGCGGCGTAGGCGGCCGAACGGTCCACCTTGGACGGATCCTTGCCCGAAAAGGCACCGCCGCCGTGACGGCCCATGCCGCCATAGGTGTCGACGATGATCTTTCGACCTGTGAGGCCGCAATCGCCGTGTGGGCCGCCCACCACGAACTTGCCGGTGGGATTGATGTGGTACTTGGTCTTCTTGTCCAAAAGTCCGTTGGGGATGACGGCCTTGATGACCTTTTCGATCATGTCCTTGCGGATCTGGGTGTGCTTGACCTTCTCGTCGTGCTGGGTGCTGATGACCACGGCTTCCACGCGGGCGATCTTGCCATCGATGTATTCGACCGTGACCTGGCTCTTGGCGTCGGGACGCAGGTACTTGAGGGCGCCCTTTTGGCGGATTTCGGTCAGCTTGTTGATCAAGCCGTGGGCCCAATGGATGGGAGCTGGCATGAATTCTGGAGTTTCGTCGCAAGCGAAACCGAACATCATGCCTTGGTCGCCGGCACCCTGCTCGGCGGTGTCCTTGCCTTCAGCGGCCTTGGCGTCGACGCCTTGGGCGATGTCCGGCGACTGCGAGTGGATGCGCACGTCCACCTGGCAGGTGCTGGCGGCGAACCCAATGTCCGGATTGGTGTAACCGATGTCGGTGACGACTCCACGGACGATCGCGTCCACATTGGCGCGGGTGAGTGGAGCCTTGGTGGTGACTTCTCCCGCCACGACAACAAGATCTGTCGTGCAGAGCGTTTCACAAGCGACGCGGCTGTCGGCGTCGTGTGAAAGGCAGAAATCCAAAATCGCGTCGGAGATTTGGTCGGAAACTTTGTCCGGATGTCCCATCGAGACGGATTCGGAAGTGAACAGATGCCTGGCCATGGAGATGCTCCTGTGAGAGTGAAAAGGCCGAGTGCGGGATTGAGTTGAATCACCGCACGAATCTCATGCATCAAAATATACTGAAATGTTGATGCGTTCAGCAAAATCCCATAAAAAAGGGGACTTCCTCACTTGAAATCCCCAAAGACACCCGCGTTCGAGCCTGTGAAGGTCTAAAGATTTTACCGATTCGGACGCAAGGCCAAGGGTTGCCAGCGCGGATTCTTGCTCGACATGTCCACCGAGTAGAAATCGTGGGAAAGCCGCCCCACATGGCGATCGAAGTATTCGTGCAAATGGCGGGCGATCCACTTTTCGATTTTGAGCACGACCAATTTCTTGCGCAGACGCCCCTGGGTATCCCGGTTCAAAATGGTGGGAAGGGTGTTTAGGGTCAAGATTTCGTCGATGGCGCTAACGGCCATGTTTTCGCGCCCTTCTTCACTGGAATAAAAATGGCTTACGCAGAATAAAACCCGGCGAGGACGGCCCTGCCGCAAAGCCTGACAGCACTTGACGATGGTGGAACCGGTTCGGACCATGTCGTCGAACACGACCACGTCCTTCCCCTCGAGCCCTTCCAAGGGTACTGGAGAATCCGTGGCCACCTGAATTTCGACTTTTCGCTCCCCGGTTCGTTCCTTGGACATCTTACAAAGTCCAACATTGGGCAATGCCAACGCTTCGTGCATGCGTTCCACAAATTCCACCGCACCCTTGTCGGGGGCGCACAGAACCAGATTCGATCCGCCTTGTCCCTGCTCGACGATGTCGGAATGCAGCAGGTAGTGGGCGTACAATTCAGAGGGCTCGAGATTTTCAAAATCCTCATTGAAGGTGCGGCGGAACACGTCTTGGACCGAGTTGGAATGGTTGTGGACGGTGATCACTCCGTCGACACCCGCGGTCTTCAAGAGCTGGGCGTACATCAGGGAGCTGAACGGTTGTCCGTCGAACTTTTTAAAATCCTTGATGTCGCGAGGATGGGCGGTATTTCCATGGTCCGGGCGAGGACCGCGATCCTGGGCCGAAAAGAACAGGTCTGGCTCGACCAACAGCACCTTGGCCGCTCCGTTGTCCTTGGCGGCACGGGCGATCAAGAAATTGCGCATGGCCAAGGATTGGCGGCTGTGGCTATCCGAATTCACCGAGACGATGACCACGATGGCCCCGTCTAGCTGTGACCCGATTTGGGTCAGGTCCCCTTCGTCGGAGATGAATCGGGGACAGAACTCGCCATTGGCGAAATTTTTGAGGGAGATGATGTCGGAAAGATCGGCCTCCTGCCCGAACGAATGACCTACGTCAATGGCAAAAGGATCTTCTGAAACGTTTCCAACGATGATGACTCGGCTCATAAGCCGCAAAGTTAGTTCTAGAGGTCCCGGAACGTCGTTGGGTGCATCTCAACGAGGATCAGGCGTTGTAAAGAGCGTCCAATTGGGATTGGTAACGAACCAAAACTTCCGAGCGCCGCACCTTCAACGTCGGGGTCAATTCTCCCGTTTCAATGAGGAATGGCCGGTCAGCCACCGTCCAGCGTCGCACCTGCTCCCATTCGTTCAGGCCATGGTTGACCTTTTGAAGGTGACGTTCGATTTGGGTCTGGAAGTCCCGAGAGGCGAGATAATCGGAGAGGATGGGGTGGGCTCCTCGATTGGAGAGACTGTTCTGAACCTCCTTGAGGTTGATCGCCAAAAGAGCCGAGACAAATTTTCGGTTGTCGGCAGCGACCACAGCGTGTTCGATCCAGGGATGCAGACAGATGGCATCTTCAATGGGCACCGGAGCGACATACTTCCCTCCCGCCGTCTTGCAAAGATCTTTTTTGCGACCGGTCAGGAACAAGAAGCCCTCGGGGTCCAGTCGCCCCAAGTCCCCCGTGGCCAACCAACCTTCGGCATCCACCACATTGGACTTGGCCTGAGCATCGTTCCAAAAACCCAGCAGAATGGAAGGGGAACGAACCAAAACTTCTCCGTCGGGAGCGATCCGCAGCTCGACTCCCGGAAAAGGCAAACCCACCGAACCGCGCTTGGTGGCACCCGGAAAATTGGCGGCAATCACGGGGCTGAGTTCGGTCATTCCATAACCCTGGTAAACCGGGATCCCCATCCTTGCCAAACAACCTTCGATTTCCGGAAGCAGTGGCGCTCCTCCCGAAACCACCAACCTTAGCCGCCCCCCCAATCCTTCCCTGATTTTAGACCAAGCCAGGGGATCGAGGACGGATGCCATCACGCTTGACAGAAAATGTCCAGGCCGTCGCGCCTCAAGGAGGGCGGCTCTTCCGATCCATTTTTTGAGGGGCCCCGCCCCTTCGACCCCGGCCTCGATTTTAGCGAGCATTTTTTCCAAAAGCCGCGGGACCACCGTGAGGATGGTTGGTTGGAAAATCTTGAGATCCTCCCCCACCCTCTGCACGTCCAGGGAAACGGCCAAAGGGTATCCGTTGGCCAGATTGAAATAGGCCACCATTCGCTCGAACACATGGGCCAAGGGCAAACAGCTCAGGGCAAGGTCTGTTTGGGAGTCGGTGGGAAAGCGTTTTTGGGCACCGTGGACCTGGAAACAAAGGGCTTTGTGGCTCAGAAGCACCCCTTTGGGACGCCCCGTGCTTCCCGAGGTGTAGATGATCGTCGCGGGTGAGGTCGGATCGATTGCCAAGGCTTGTTCCTCGATCCAAGCCGAAGGATTGTCCACGGACACGAACAATTCGGATAGGCAGCGCGCTCCCACCACCGGCAAGACGCTATAGCAATCCACCGAATGCGGGATTGAAGTCTTGATCCATTCCACTTCTTGCTGATTATGGATCAAAACACCTTTTAATCCGGAATCGCAGATTTCCCAAGCCAGGTTTTGGGGAGCAAGATTGGAGAACAACGGAACCGTCACCGCTCCAAGGCAAAGACAGGCTAAATCGAACAAAAGCCATTGGGGCGACGAAGGAGCCAAGATTCCCACCCGGTCGCCAGGGAGAATTCCGCTTTTGCGCAACCCTAAGGCGATTCCCGCGACTTGCTCCAATGCCGCGCAACGAGAGAGGGAGAGGATCTGGTCCTTCTCCCGCCAAAGCAGAAAGGGTCGTTCAGATTCGTTTCCAGCGGCCTTGAGAAAAAGCTCAGGCAAATTCCGGCGGATAGATGTCGACACATTTGGGAAAGTAACACTCACACTCACAAACTCACCTGTCGCAGATTTTTTTGGATCTTTGGGGGAATCCAACCATGACAAACACAGCCAAAGACATCCGCCCCCTCTTGGAAAAACCATTCGCGGGACTCCGCCTTGAACCCCGCGAGCTGCGCGAAATCCTGTTGAGCGACGATTGGACCTCCATCGCCGCCGCCGGACATCGCGACAGAATCCGTCGTCACGGAGGGAGAATAGCGACTTGGACGGCATTTCGGGTGATCAATTACACCAATTTCTGCAACGTGGATTGTTCATTTTGTTCCTTCAAGGACGAAATCGAATCCGAACGTGGCTACACCCTCTCCCTTCAGGAGATCGAATCCAAGACCCTCGAGGCCAAAGCCTTGGGCTGCGATGCGATCTTTTTTCAGGGCGGGGTGAATCCGAATCTTCCTCTTTCCTACTACACCGACGCCTTTCGTTCCATCGCCTCCCACGGCCTGCACGTGCGCGCCCTCTCCCCCGTCGAAGTGTTTCGGCTGGCCGAAAAGGAACGGATGACCGTGCCAGCCCTGCTCGAAATCCTCAAAGAGGCCGGACTCGGCTCGGTTCCTGGTGCCGGTGCCGAGATCCTCACCGACTCGATGCGTCAGATTTTGTCTCCAAAAAAACTGACTTGGCAGGAATGGTGCCAAACCATGGGAGATTGCCACCAAGCCGGGCTTCCCGGATCGTGTAACATCGTCTTCGGGAGCTCCGAGACGGTCGACGATCTCGTCGAGCATTTGACCTACCTGCGCGATCAGCAGGACAAAACCGGAGGTTTTCTCTCCTTCGTCCCTTGGACCTTCCAGGCCCAGACCAAAAACTTTCCCATCCGCCACGTCAGGTCGTGGGAGTACCTGCGGATGGTGGGTGCGGCCAGGCTCTTTTTGGACAACATTCCCCACATCGAGGTCTCGATCATGGTGCTGGGAAGGGAATTGGCCGAGCTGGGTCTTTACTCCGGTGCGGACGACATTTCCTCGATCGTCATCGAGGAAAACGTGCTCGCCAGCCGAGGACTGAAGACCATCCGCGCCGCCGAACGGTTCCTCTCCGAAGCGGGGTTCGAGCCACATCGACGGAAATTGTCCTACGAACCCTGGTGCGCCTAAGCACCACCGACGAATCTACCGCGTCATCACCTGGGCATTCATCGACCCGCTCGAACGTGGCAATCGAGGGTCGGCCCCATAGGCATGGATCTTTTCGCAACACTTCCGACACGCCTCGAGGGGCCCATAGAATACCGTGGTCTTCCCGGCGAGATCCACTTCCACCGCGCAGCGGAAGGCTGATTCTCGGGATAAGCCGCAGCAATCGACCAGCATTTCCACCACATAGTCGTAGGTGTGTTCGTTGTCGTCGAACAAAACCACCTTGAACAGCGGTGCGAAAGCTGGCTGGGAACCCGTTTCGGTTTCGTTCTCGGATTGAGGTGTTGTGGTGGTGTTGGTGAGTTTGTTCATTCGCGAGTCAAGTGCCCCCAGAGCGCGCTCCAGGCCTCTTCCTGGGCGTCGACGGGAAAAGGCCCAAGGTGGAAGTGCCGATCCAGCCAAGCATTGATGTGACTCATTTTTTGGCGAAGGAAAAACGCCTGACGGGTGGAAAGGAAGGCGAGATCGTGGCAGACCTCTTGGGGCAACCAGATTTCCAGGGGATTGTCTTCGGATAGGTGGGGTGGTTCCAAAACCATGGCGCGGTAGCGCTCGAAAAACCGCTCGGACAATTCGCGGTTTTCCTCTTCGTGGTCGCCAAGCAAACGCTCGAAGGCCAGCGAGCCGAGCCCTTTCAGGAGTCCCACCAAGGCAGGAAGAAATCCATCGGGCAAGCGGTCGGCCAACAACAGCAAATCCGCCGAAGGCAAATCACCCAAAGCCTCCCGAGACGGGATCTCTTTGCCCAAAATCCGACTGA
>CAIKAA010000312.1 GCA_903825275.1 uncultured Fibrobacterota bacterium
CAGCAGCACCTGTCATTGCGGCTTCGCCTGAAGTTCGGAAATCCGCACTTTGAGTGATGTAATAGAGGAATGGCGCTATCAGTTTGTTGTTTGGACGAAGAACATGGAATTCCGTCGACCCATAGCCTATTCCATTCTTCATCCCATTGACTATCGCGCCTTTTCCATTTTCAAAACACGGCGTTATTCTCGCGACAAGCACATCACCATCAAAAAACTGAGGATATCCTGTAGAGACATCCTCCTTAGCCTTTTCCCGAGATAAATCTACAATGCCAGTTTCCGAAACGGCTTCCATTGGCAAGAAACTCACTGTTTCGGCGGCTTCAAGTGCTCGGCATTGCTCTGAACTCGGCTGTTTTTGCAAGAAAAAGCGTAGGCGCTTTCTAGCCCATCCTTTATGCTGCATCATTCCTTCCCCTCCACCGCCCGATAGGTCTGGTCGGGGCTGTTGGGTTCATCCGGCCGAGTCATGACCAGCCGGCCTTCGCGCATCAGCGGGCGCAGATAGCTTTGGCGGACGACTTCGGGATTGCGCCGAAGCAGCGTGGAGAGCTCTTCGACCGCCCAGTCTTGTTGGGCGCACAAGGCCACCACCAAATCCTGCACCTCCTGGGGTGGCCGTCGCTGTCCAATCCCTCCAACCTGAGCCGCCAGTGATCCCGGTAGCGAATCCAGGAGCTGTTTGCGCTTTGTTTCGTCGAACCGCGACTCCGGGGGGTTGCTAGATAAGCCGTCAACCTTGCTAGATAAGCCAGGGGGGTTGCTAGATAAGCTCTCAGGGTTGGTAGATAAGCCGTCCAAGCTTGCTAGATAAGCCGGGGGGGTGGTCGATAACTCGTCCGGATCAGCGGGTCTCTCACCATCCAGATCCATCGGCTTCTGGAGCAGACGATCGGTGGGGATGTAAAAGGTCGCCGAACCGCGGCCTTTCTGGGCCAAAAGCCCCGCATCGCGCAGGCGGCGCAGAGACTGACTGGCGGTCAGGGTATCGACCTTGTTCAAATCGCGGTAGCCGGCGTTGTCCAAGCTGCCCGCTTCGCGGATCACCACCATCGCGCGCGCCTCGGCATCCGAAAGCTGCAAGTCGCGGAATTGGGCCAGCCAGCGCAGGTCGTCTTCTCCCAAAAAGTGAAGGAAGAGGTAGGTCGCCACGAATTGGTCGTTGGACCGGTCCGATTCGAAGCGCGGCGGAGTCAGACCCGCCTGTTCCATGCTGTCGCGCATGACCCGGATGCCGCTGCCCTTGGTTTCGGCGAAGCGGGTTTCGTGCAGCACCTCGGCAATGCGCGGATTGCGCGGCTGAGAGCCAGGCTCCCCCAGGTGATCGGGCGACTTGAGCGAAAATCCGGGGTTGCGGATCTCCAGGCGGTTGGAGTAGCGAATGATCTGAACAGGAGCGTGGTTGCGGTAACTGCGGTGCATCATGGCGTTCACGATCGCCTCGCGAATCACTCGCAGCGGGATCAACGGTGTATCGTGCCGTTGCAGGTCGCCTTCCTCCAGCCCAAAGCTCTTGGGAAGGTCGTCCAAGACCGCGGCCTGGGCACGTCGGATCAGGCGAAACAGGGGATCGCGCAACTCCACCGTATCAAAACGCCGTTCGGGATCGGGCACCCACTCGCGCCCCGGTACGCGGATGTAGTCCACGCGCGTGGTGGGAAAACATCGGCGTAGCGTGACAGGCTTCCCGAACAAAATGACTCCGGCCACCGTGGGTTTCCAAATGCCCGCCGGAACTCGGCGCAAGCAGCCCAGACTTTGCACCAATTCCTGGTCCGACCACCGCAACTCTTCGGCGTCAGGATTTGTCTGCGCGCGCGACTTTCGGTAGTCTTCGATGGCCTCCACCGAAAGATCATCCTGCTCGGTGTCGGGCACCAGCGAGGTGTCGAAGGTATCGGATTGGCGCCCTTGGTAGAACAGCGCGAGGTCGTCGTCGGTGCAACGCTGATCAATGCTGCCGATCCGACGGAACGCCCCTTTGGGCAAGCCCTGGGCCTTGAAGAAGATCGGCTTCTCTTGCAGCTGCGCTTCGGGAACGAACACGGTGACAACCGTTTGGTTGTTCAACCGCTCGGTGGTGATTTCGACACGCACCGGAGAATTGAATATGCTGCGACACTGCGTCGCGAGATCGGCGCAAATTTTGTCGGGATTCTCGAGACCCTCGATGGAATACGACGGGAACAGTGACAAGTCGTCGCGGACCGCTCCCAGCAGTATCCAGCCACCGTCCAAGCCCGGCTCGTTGGCGAAGGCGCACACGGTTTCCAGAAGGGACTTCCCGACTTCCGAAGCGCGCTTGGCCTCCACGCGCTCGTGTTCGTCGAGCTCGTTTAGGCTTTGCAGAAGCTCAAAAGCCGTCACGCCGTGACCTCGCGCAGAAGGCGCACAATCTCTTCTTCGGCGCGCTTCAAGTCGGCGTCAATTTCCGACAACGGGCGCGGCGTGGTGTAGCGGTAGAAGTGGCGATTGAAATTGATCTCGTAACCGATCTTGGTCTTCTCGTGATCGATCCAGGCATCGGGAACGTGGGGCAGGACTTCGCGCTTGAAGTAGACCTGCACATCTTCCTTGAGCGGGACGTTTTCGAAGTCGCGCAGCTTGGGATCAGCCTCGTAGACCAGCTTCTTGCCAGCGGCCTTTGCAAGCACCGGGAGCGCTTCTGGATCGGTATCGGTGAAAACGTCGCGGAAGGCCTTGGCCTGTGGTGCCCGCCATTTGCTTTCGCGCTTATCCAAGAGCTTGGTAATCCGCGCCAGAACCAGATTCCAATCTTGGATCGGCTCGTGCCCTTTGCCGAATTCCTTCTCGATGGCCTGCACGTCGTCCAGCAAGGCGGGACAGGCATCCAGGAAGATTTCCTTGCGCTCCAGCGTGATCTGGAAGGTGAGCCGCAAGGGGCGTTCGATGGTCAAGCGACTGTAACCGAAATCGGCGTTATCGAAGACCTTGCAGGTATCGGAAGCTCGCATGCCTCCGTATTCCATGACAATTTCTGCTATGTGGGCTTCGGAAAATTCGCGGCGCTTGTCGCCCAAGCTTCGGCGCAGGGACTGCCAGCGCTCGCGGGCATCGATCAGCTGGATCTTCCCCTTGCGGCGCTTTTCCTTGCGGTTGGTCACGATCCACACGTAGGTGCCGATTCCCGTGTTGTAGAACATCTGCTCGGGCATGGCCACGATGGCTTCCAGCCAGTCGTTTTCGATGATCCACTTGCGGATGTCGCTTTCACCCGAGCCCGCCCCGCCGGTGAACAACGGGGATCCATTGAACACGATGGCCAATCGCGATCCATCCAGATTGTTCTTCTCGTCAACGGTTTCGAACTTGCGGACCATGTGCTGCAAGAACAGCAACGCGCCATCGTTCACACGTGGAAGGCCTGCGCCGAATCGGCCATTGAAGCCTTGCTTCTCGTGCTCGCGAACCACCTCTTTTTGCTGGCGCTTCCAGTCCACCCCAAACGGAGGATTGGCCAGGAAGAAATCGAACCGATCGATGGGAAATTGATCGTCGATCAGGGTGTCGCCATGGCGGATCGTGGACGATTCCGTGTCGTTTGGATCAGCTCGCAAAAGCAGATCGGAAGCCGCAACAGCGTACGATCGCTTGTTGAAGTCCTGGCCATATACGTAGAGCTTGGCGCCCAGGTTGTGCTCGCGCAGATACTTCCGGGCCTCGGACAGCATTCCGCCCGTGCCACAGGTGGGATCGAGCATCTTGCGAACAGTGCCAGGTTTTGTCAGCAGCTCGTCGTCGTGCATGAACAGCAGGTTCACCATGAGCTGGATCACTTCGCGCGGCGTGAAGTGGTCACCGGCCGTCTCGTTGGCCTGTTCGTTGAACCGTCGGATGAGGTCTTCGAACAACAGGCCCATCTCGATGTTGTCGACTTCGTCGGGATGCAGATCGACTTCACAGAACTTCTTGATGACCAAGAACAGGATGTTGTGCTCGCGCATCCGGTCGATTTCGCTGTCGAACTCGAAGTACTCGAAGATCTGCCGGACGTTATCCGAGAACCCCTTGATGTACGATACTAGGTGCCGATGCGCGTTGTCGGGGTCGCCCATAAGCTTGGCGAACGTGAGCGGCGAGTGGTTATGGAAGCGCTGCCCGGCCGCCTTGTTCAGCACGCCGTCCAAAGCCTCGCCCGCGAGATTGTCTTTCACCTGCGCGTGCTTGGCCAGAACCACGTCCTTGTTGGCTTCCAGAACGCAGTCGAAGCGCCGCAACACCACCAGTGGGAGCATGACGCGCTCGTACTGGGGCGGCCGGTAGGCACCGCGCAGCAGGTCGGCGATGCTCCAGATGAAATTCGACAGATCGTGGCTTTTGCTCATGCGTGTCAGGCTCGTTTCAAGGTCGTGTTCCCTAAGAAGGTAGCGAAGTTGGAGCAGATTCATGAGCCATCACTTTACCTCGTTTATCACAGTCCACAAAAAAGCCCCGCCTCCATTCCTGAAGACGAGGCCAATTTCTATTCTCTTGAGCATCCCGTGCGAACCAGCGCCTAAAGGCGCGAAGTTCGCCCAAGAAAGAACCAGACTAAGATCGAGCGAGGGCGATGCAGTCGAAGCGACCCGAACCCGAAGCCGTCCGCTTCGGGACGGCGAGTGGTGAGGGTCGCGAGAATGCGCGCCCGCAGCCGATCTTAGTAGTCCATGCCGCCCATGCCGCCCATACCCCCGCCCATGCCGCCGCCGGCAGGTGCGCCCGACTTGGCTTCCTTCTTCTCGACCACCAAGCACTCGGTGGTCAACAAGAGGCCAGCGATCGACGCGGCGTTCTTGAGGGCAGTTTTTGTCACCTTGGCAGGATCGATCACGCCGGCCTTGATCAGGTCTTCGTATTCGCCGGTGCGGGCGTTGAAGCCGTAGGCGCCGGTGCCTTCCTTGACCTTGTTCACGACCACGGAACCTTCCCAGCCGCCGTTGCCGGCGATGATGCGAAGAGGTTCTTCCAAAGCGCGACGAACGATCTGGATGCCGATGTTCTGGTCGGCGTTCTCGCCCTTCAGGCTTTCGAGAACGGGGATGGTGCGGATCAGCGTCACGCCGCCGCCAGGAACCACGCCTTCTTCGACTGCGGCGCGGGTGGCGTGCAGGGAGTCCTCAACACGGGCCTTCTTTTCCTTCATCTCGGTCTCGGTCGCGGCGCCGACATTGATGACGGCCACGCCGCCAGCAAGCTTGGCCAGACGCTCCTGGAGCTTCTCGCGGTCGTAGTCGGAAGTGGTTTCGTCGATCTGCTTGCGGATCTGGCCGATGCGACCCTGGATGGTCTTGGAG